>DASQWY010000528.1:0-9552 GCA_035640005.1 Actinomycetes bacterium | reverse complement strand
GACGGCGTGGCTGTGGGCGGAGGTGCCGGTCCCCACCCCCACCGACAGCAGGCAGACGGCAACCAGCAGGGTCGGCAGGGCAAAGCGGCGCACGCGCATCCCTCCCATCGCAACAGAGCCTGGCAGGTCCTTGATCGGCCGATGCCGGCAGGCCATTAGGCCCCCGGCGCGATCACCCGCTCCGCCGTTCGGACGGCGGCTGGCATGCATGTGGAGGCGTCCAGCGGTCAGGTACCCCACCGGCCACGCGGCTGGTCATCGCCTCGTCCGCCGGGGGCGAGCAGGGTACAGCGCTCAGTCAAATCAGCTGGTCGGCGCCGAGCCGCGCGTGCTGGACGCTGCTGCTCACCACCTCCGAGACCAGCAACAGCGCGTCGAGGGCCAGCGGGCGCGGCACCCCTATCCAGTCCAGCACCGGCGACCTGCCGCACGTGGTTTGGCGGTGTGTGGCTGGGCCCTGGCTAGGCTCCGCCTCGCCGTTCAGGGGCGTCGGCGGGGACCAGTTCGATCCGTTGGGTGAGCCTGAACCTCCAGGGCCACCGCCACGGCGTCGCGGTCACGACCCGGAGCGGGGAGCCGTGCGTGCGCTCGACCGGATCGGGCAGGTGCCCGTGCAGCGGCACGCGGCCGGCCCGGAAGTCCCACACGAGCGCGCGACCACCCGGGCGCAGCACGCGCCCGATCTCGGCAAGGCCCGCCGTCGGGTCGGCCCAGTGGTGCATCGACAACGTGCTCACGACCAGGTCGAACGATCGGTCGGGGAACGCCAGCGAGGCCACGTCGCCGACCAGGAAGGACGGCTCGCCACCGTGCTCGCCCGCCGGACGGGCGGCGTTGGCCCGAGCACGCTCGACCATGGCCGGGTCGAGGTCGAGCCCGGTCACGTGCAGGCCGTGCCGGCGCGTGAGCAGGATCGACAGGCGGCCGGGGCCGCAGCCCACCTCGAGCACCCGCGCCCCGTCCGGCGCGGCCGCCACGACGTCGGCCGCGATGCCCCCGAAGAGTGAGCCGAGCAGCAGCCGGTGGCTCACCGCGTCGTACAGCGCGGCATCCCGGACGAGGATCCCACCCCGCACCCGTCGGCCCATGGCACCGCGGGCGTGCCGGACGACCAGCGTGCCGGCCGCAGCGGCAGCTGCGAGGATCACGAACGTTCGAGGTCGGGCGGTCATGAGGCGCCCGAGGCCGGCCGCGCGAAGAAGTGGTCGCCGTTGTGCAACTCGACCTGCGCGTCGTCGGGGACCGGCTCGTTCCCGCCCGGCACGCGGCGGTAGAGGGCGAAGCCTGCCGGCACGTTGGCCGTGTCCTTGATCTGCCTTCCTGTTGCCAGCCCGGCGTCGAAGGTGTGGCGGTTCTGAACGATCACGGTGATCCGAACCCCCGACGGCCGGCCCGCGCCACCGGCGTGCCTCGCATCGGGCGCCGCCGTGCTCTCGTCCGAGCCTTGGTGAAGGGAGGGCGACGACATGGTCCTAGCCGACGTCCCGGTGCGAGGTGGCGAACGCGCCCGCCCCCGCTGCAGCCGCCGCATACGCTGCGAGCAGCGCGAGGCCGACCGCCGGCGCCAGCAGCGTGCCGGGCCCCTGCCCGCTGATCGCCGCGGCGGCCGAGCCGGGCAGGAACTTGAAGACGTCGCCGAGGCCGACGAGGTCGCCCACCAGCAGGCCCTCGACGAACAGCAGCCACGCGCAGATGCCGACCACGGTCGGCACCTGGTGGCGAAGCAGCGCTCCCACCCCGACGCCGATGGCCGCCCACAGCGCGGCCGCCGCGGCGCTCCCCGCGACCAGCAGCACGTAGTCGCCGCCGTCCAGCCGGAGGTCGATCCCTCGCGCCCGAAGCGCCGCCACCCCCGCGGCCGCCGCGGCGGCTCCGGCGACCAGCCCGAACCCCGCCCCGGCCAGGACGCTGGCTGAGACCTTCGCCCAGACGACCCGGCCGCGCCGTGGGGCGAGGAGGAAGGTCGGCCGGATCGTCCCGTGGCGGATCTCGGAGGTGACCGACAGCGCCCCGAGCAGGGCGGCGAAGAGCGCGCCCAGGAACTCCCCGCGGCCGAGGATCGTCAGCTGGTTGTCGCGGCTGGCGAGGGCCTCGGCGGGAAGCAAGCTGTGCAGGACGACCGCCAGCAGGACCAGGCCGGTCATGGCGGCGAACAAGCCCAGGCTCGTCCGGGTCGAGCGCAGCTTGAACAGTTCCGAGCGAAGCTGGGCCCTCACGACGCCGCTCCGGTCAGCTGGAGGAAGACGTCCTCGAGGGTTCCTCCGCGCTCGGTGAGCTCGTCGAGCCGCCCGGTCGCCACCAGGCGACCCCGGTCGATGATCACCACGTGGTCGACGGTCTGGGCGGCCTCGGCCAGCATGTGGCTCGACACCAGCACCGTCCGGCCTTGTTCGGCGAACCGGCGCAGGAAGCGCCGGAGCCAGTGGACGCCTGCGGGATCGAGCCCGTTGGCCGGCTCGTCCAGGATGAGCAGCTCAGGGTCGCCGAGCAGCGCCGCCGCCAGGCTGAGCCGCTGCCGCATGCCGAGCGAGTAGGTCCTGACGCGTCGCCGGGCGGCGGCCTCGAGCTCCACCAGCGCCAGCACCTCCTCGACCCGGCCGGGCGGGAGTTCCGCCGCGTACGCGAGCGCGCGCAGGTGGTCGCGCCCGGAGCGCCCGGGGTGAAGGTCGCTCGACTCCAGCACCGCGCCGACCCTGCGCGCCGGCTCGTCGAGCTCCCGGTAGCGGCGTCCGAATACCAGCGCCTCGCCCGCGGTCGGCTCGGCCAGGCCGAGCAGCAGCCGCAGGGTGGTGGTCTTGCCGGCGCCGTTCGGGCCCAGGAAGCCGGTCACGGTTCCCGGGTGCAGCGAGAAGGTGAGGTCGTCGACGGCGACCACCTCGCCGTACCGCTTGGTCAGCGAACGGACCGTGACCACCGTGTCCCGAGTGCCGTCTTCGCGGTCTGCCACTTCGCGCCCGCTAGTGGAGACCAGGCCCGAGGGTGCCGGTGAGGTGGAGGAAGACCACCAGCCCCAGCAGGGCGACGGCCACGATGGCCACCAGGACCAGCACCCAACCTGGCGTGTTGCTGGCCGCCCCGCCGTTGGCGCCCCGGCGAGCCTCGCCTTCGGTCTCGGGGGAGCGGGGCGGATCGGCCATGCGGGTCGCTCCGTTCTCAGGTTGGGGCGCAGGGCCCTCCAAGGCTATCGAGACATGATGTCGCTGTCAAATCAGAGCGTCTGGATCTCGTCGTCACGTATACTCCTGGTGTGCCGAAGCTGTGGACCGAAACGATCCAGGCGCACCGCCGCGAGGTGCACGATGCGATCCTGGACACCACGGCCGCGCTGGTTGCCGAGCACGGGCTGCTGGCGGTGACGATGTCGCAGATCGCCGAGGCGACCGGCATCGGCCGGGCGACGCTCTACAAGTACTTCCCGGACATCGAGGCGATCCTGCTCGCCTGGCACGACCGGCAGATCACCGCCCACCTCGCATACCTGGCCGAGGTCCGGGACCAGACCGCTGACATCGGTGAGCGGCTCGAAGCGGTGCTGGAGGCCTACGCCCTGCTCTCCCAACACGCTCGCGGGCACCAGGACGCCGGATTCGCCGCGCTGCTCCACCGGGACGAGCGGCTCGCTCGAGCCGAGCGGCAGGTCCACCAGTTGATCCGGGACCTGCTGGCGGCGGCCGCCAAGGCGGGGCAGGTCCGAGACGACGTGCCGCCCGACGAACTCGCCAGCTACTGCGTGCACGCCCTGGCTGGCGCCGGACCGCAGCGTTCGAAAGCCGTGGTCCGTCGCCTCGTGTCGGTCACCCTGGCCGGGTTGCGCCCGCCGCGCTGACGCTCACTGTCAGTCAGGTTTGTTCAGGTGGTCGCGAGTGCCTCGGTGGGAGCCAGACGCGCTGCCCGGATCGCTGGGTACAGGCCGGCCAGCGCACCGATGACCAGGGTGGCTGCGATGCCGCCGCCCATGACCCAGGCGGGTACCACGGTCGGCCAGCCTTGCAGGCTGGCGTAGACGGCGGTCACCGCGGTCCCGAGCAGCACCCCGGAGCCTCCGCCGAGCCCGGACAGCAGCAGGGCCTCGGCCAGGAACTGGACCCGGATGTGCGCACGCGTGGCGCCCAGCGAGCGGCGCAGCCCGATCTCGGCGCGGCGCTCCAGCACGGAGACCACCATGGTGTTGGCCACCCCGATCCCGCCGACCAGCAGGGCGACGGCGCCCAGGCCGAGCAGCAGCCCGGTGAAGGTGACGTCGGCGGCGGCTTGGGCGGCGAGCGCGTCCGAGGGCCGCGACACCTCGACCTCGTTGGGCTGGGCGGGGTTGACGGTGGCGGCCAGCACCCTGCGCACCGTTTCGACCTTGTCGGGGTGGGTGCGGGTGTAGATGGTCGTCGGGCTGCCGTCGAAGCCGAGGTAGCGTCGCCCGGCTTGCCAGCCGACCAGCGCGGCCTGGTCCAGCTCGGGCGCCAGCGGCACCGGGTTCAGGATCCCGACCACGGTTGCCCACTGGCCGCCGAGCCAGATCTGCAGGTCGGGCCCTGCCGCTCCGATGCCGAGGTGTTCGGCGGCCTTGGCGCCGAGCACGACCGCCGGGTACTGGGCGGTGGCGTCGTTGAGCCAGGTTCCCGACGCCACGGTCGCGGCGACGACGTCGGGCAGGTCGGTGCGCGCCACGAGGGTGGCGATCCCGCCGGACTGGGCGGGCGGGATCTTGTCGCTGCGGTAGACCTTGGCGTCAGCGACCTTGCCGGTGGCCGAGACGGACTCGACCGGCCCGATCCGCCCGACCATGGCGACGGCGTCGCCGGGGAGGGTCGCTTGCTCGCCGAACAGGGTGCTGCCCGGACCCACGGTGAGCAGGTTGGTGCCGAGCGCGTCCAGCAGCCGGTTCAGCCCGGCGCGGCCGGAGGTGGAGATCCCCACGACGGCCACCATCGCCGCGATGCCGATCGCGATGCCCAGCGCCGACAGCACCACCCGCAAGGGTCGGGCACGCAGCCCGTGCCCCCCCACCCGCAACACGTCGCGAAGGCCCAACCGACCCGGTCGTAGTGCTGCCGTCATGCCCCCACCGCCGTCCGGTCGGCGACCACCTGGCCGTCCAGCATCGACACCTGCCGGGGCAGGTACGCCGCGACCTGGCGCTCGTGGGTGATCACCACGATGGTCGTGCCTGACTCGTGGAGCTCGGTCAGCAGCCGCATCAGGCTCTCGCCGGAATGGCTGTCCAACGCTCCGGTGGGTTCGTCGGCGAGCAACAGGCTCGGTTCGCCTACGACCGCGCGGGCGATGGCGGTGCGTTGCTGCTCCCCGCCGGACAGCTCGTGCGGCCGGTGGGCCGACCGGTGTCCCAGCCCGACCCGCTCCAGGGCCCGTGCTGCCCGTTCGCGCCGTTGCCGGAGGCTGGCGCCGGTGTAGAGCAGCCCGTCGGCGACGTTGTCCAGTGCGGGCACCCCCGGGGCGAGGTGGAATTGCTGGAAGACGAACCCGATGCGGAGCGCCCGCAGCGCCGACAGCTCGCGGTCGGACAGGCCCGCGACGTCGAACCCGTCGACGAGGACCTCCCCGACGGTGGGCCGGTCCAGGGTGCCCATCACCTTGAGCAAGGTTGACTTGCCCGACCCCGACGGCCCGACGATCGCCACCATCTCGCCGCGGTCGATGTCCAGGTCGACGCCGCGGAGCGCGGCGACGCCGCCGGGGTAGTCGCGGCCGACCCCGCGCAGCGTCACGATCGCCTCGGCCCGGTTGCTCACTTGGGCACCCCGACCGTGACGCCCTCGGCGATGCCGTCGCCGCTGACCTCGACCCGCCCGGCGGCGAACATGCCGGTCCTTACCGCGACGATGCGGGTCGCGCCGCCCGCGACGACCTGGACCCCGTAGCCGCCGTTGGGCAGCGCCAGCAGCGCCGCGACCGGCACCACCAGGACGTCCTTGCGCGCTTGGCTGACAAAGTCCACCTCCACCGGGGCGGCGTCCAGCGAACCAAGCGCCCGCTGATCGGCGATCGTCACCGTCACCTGGACGCGCGCGTCGGCGGCGGTCGAGCTGGTCCCGGCAGGCGTGTTGCTGGCTTGGTCCCCGGGCGCGTCGTTGGTTTGTTCCGGCGCGGTGGCGACGGTGCCGACCCGGGCGATCCGTCCCGTCACCGGACCCTGGCCGGGAATCCTCACCGTCACCGGGCGACCCTTCATGGCGAGG
Source organism: Actinomycetes bacterium (assembly GCA_035640005.1). Lineage (GTDB taxonomy): Bacteria > Actinomycetota > CALGFH01 > CALGFH01 > CALGFH01 > DASQWY01. The sequence goes on along the minus strand of DASQWY010000528.1, from coordinate 3,361 downwards.
GGCCGGTCCGACACCACGAGCCCGACGGTGACCAGCCGGGTCGTGCCCGTGTAGGACACCACCGACGCGCCGCCGCCGACCCTGTCACCGACGCGGGCGGTGTGCTCGGCGACCCGCACCGCGCCCGGGGTCACCACCACCTGGCCCGGCGCCACCGCTCCGGTCCTGGGCAGGCCAAGGCCGGCCTGCCAGCGCCGCGTGGCCTGGGCGGTGGCTGCGGTGTAGGTGCCGTCGACGGTGAAGCCGGCGTCGCCCAGCTTCGACAGGTTCTCCTCGAACTGTTTGACGTCGGTTCCCTCGACACCCGCCCGCAGCGTCCGGTACACGGGCAGCGACCCATAGAGCGCGACGACCGGTCGCTCGTCGAGCCTGAACAGCGGCTCGCCCCGCTTGACCGTGGAGTCCACCGGCGCGATCCAGGTGAGCGTCCCGGTGCCGGCGGCGCTGACCGGCACCGCCTCACCGTAGCCGAGCGTGCCCGGCACCGTCCTGGTTTCCACCAGCGTGGTCCTGGTGACCTTCGCAGTGGCGGGCGGCAGCGCGGGGTTGGCTGCCGGTTGCTTGGCGGCCGATCCCCAGGCCAGCGCCAACCCGGCGACCGTGCCACCCAGGAGCACTACCGCGGCGCCGGCGACCAGGAGCTTGGGCCTCATCGATGGTCGCCTCCGCCCGGCAGCCTCTGGCGGCACGCCTCCATTGCGGCCCGATACGTCGGGTTGTCTTGCTGCTCGTGGCCGGCGCCGCGCAACCGCCCGTCGGCGTCCGGGTCGGGGAAGTCGGGCAGGCCGTGGTCGCGCATGCACCGCGAGAACTCACGCAGCTGCTCCACGGTGGCTGGGTCGGAGCGCTGATGCTCCCCGCCTGGGGCCAGGTCGCGGCACTTCTCCTGCGCGGCTTGGAACTTCGGGTCACTCCCCTTCTCGTGGGCGGGACCGCGCAACTGCCCGTTGGCGTCCGGGTCGGGGAAGCCGGGCACGCCGTTGTCCCGTATGCACTGCGCGTAGGCCCGGGCCGCCTCCACCTCGTCGGACGGGGTGGCGCCATTTCCGCCGCGCTGTCCGCACGCGGCCAGTACCAGCAGCGGCGCCACCAGCAACGCCGGCACCAGGCTACGTGGCTTTGTCATGCGCACCAGTTCACCCGACAGGCCGTTAGGGCGGCGCGAGGGATTCCCTAACACCGCCCTAACGCCCGACCACGGCATGATGGGCAGGTGCGGGTACTGGTGGTGGAAGACGAACGGCTGCTTGCCGACACGATCACTGCGGGTCTGCGCAAGCACGCGATGGCCGTCGACGTGGCCTACGACGGTGACCAGGCGCTCGAGCGGCTGGCGGTCAACGACTACGACGTCATCGTGCTCGACCGCGACCTGCCGGTCGTGTCCGGGGATGAGGTGTGCCGCACGCTGGTCGAATCCGGCACCGAGACCCGGATCCTCATGCTCACCGCCGCCACCGCGGTCAAGGAACGCGTCGCCGGTCTCGGACTCGGCGCCGACGACTACCTGACCAAGCCGTTCGCGTTCGCCGAGCTCAGCGCCCGGATCCAGGCGCTGGCGCGCAGGGCGCGGCCCGCCGCGCCCCCCGCGCTGGAACGCGCCGGCATCCGGCTGGACCCCCACCTCCGCACCGTCACCCGCGACGGCGAGCAGATTCCGCTGTCCCGCAAACAGTTCGCCGTGCTGGCCGAGCTGCTGCGCGCCGACGGCGGCGCGGTGTCGGCCGAGCGGCTGCTGGAGAAGGCCTGGGACGAACACATCGACCCGTTCACCGGCGTCGTCCGGTTCACCATCATGATGCTGCGCCGCAAGCTGGGCGACCCGCCGGTTATCCAGACCGTTCCCGGTGCCGGGTACCGCATCCCGTGACCGCCCCGCGCCGCTGGTGGCGTTCCACCATCCGGGTCCGGCTCACCCTGCTGTACGCCGGGGCGTTCTTCCTCGCCGGCGCGATCCTTGTGGCGCTCATGTACCTCTACCTCGGGCTGTCGCTCGACCACCAGCTGAGCGGCCGCGGGTCGTCGACCGAGCAACTGCGGTCGCACGAGGTGCCGCCCGGACTCGAAGATCAGCTCCAAACCCAGCTCCGGCAGGGCCGCGACGACACCCTGCGCGCGATGCTCATCGCCTCGCTGGTGGCCCTTGGTGTCATCGGGGTCGCCGCCGGAGGGTTCGGCTGGCTGCTGGCCGGACGGGCACTCCGACCGCTGCAGGACATCACCGCCACCGCCCGCCGGGTCGCCGACCGCAGCCTCCACGAACGCATCGCCCTCGACGGGCCCGACGACGAGGTCAAGGACCTCGCCGACACCTTCGACGCCATGCTGGAGCGGCTGGACCGCGCCTTCGAGGGCCAGGGACGGTTCGTGGCCAACGCCTCCCACGAGCTGCGAACGCCGCTGACCATCAACCGCACCCTCATCGAGGTGGCGCTCGAGGATCCCCAGGCCAACCAGGCGCTGCGTCAGCTCGGCGGCACCCTGCTGGCCGTCAACCAGCGCCACGAGCGGCTCATCGACGGCCTGCTCACCCTGGCCAGCAGCCAGCAGCGCATCACCGACCCGGCACCGGTCGACCTCGCCGACGTCGCACGCCACCTCGCCGCCGAAGCCCGCGGCGCCGCGCGCACCGCAGCCGTCGACCTGCGCGCCAAGCTGCGGGCGGCCCCGGTCAACGGCGACCCGGTGCTGCTGGAACGGCTCATCCACAACCTGCTCGACAACGCGATCCGCTACAACCTGGCCGAACACGGCCAGGTCACCGTCACCACCGGCACGGTCGACGGCAGCGCCCACCTCACCGTCGAGAACACCGGGCCGGCCGTCCCGCCGTATGAGGTCCCGAGCCTGTTCGAACCGTTCCGCCGGCTGCCAACCACCGAGCGGGTGGCCGGCGCCAGCACGACCTCGACCGACCGGGGAGCCGGCCTGGGACTGTCGATCGTGCGCTCGGTCGCCCACGCCCACGGCGGCGAGGTCCACGCCTCCCCCAGGGACGAGGGGGGCCTGACCGTCCACGTGCGGCTACCAGCGGCACCGGAGAAATCCAGACCGGTCAGCGCACGACCGCAATAGCGCTCTGGTTCGGACGCGTCTTGACACGAAGCTAAGAGCTTGAGAAAATTGAACGATTTATCCCATCTGGGGGGTGTTCACGTGGCTCTCGGCGATGGCATCCGCCGCAATATCGCCTCGGTGGATCCGACGGAACGGGCGATGCTTCGCGACGCGCTCATAGAGCTGAACAATCGGAAGTATCCGGGCAGCCGAACTGACCCCGTCCCCGGCGGGGTCACCTGGTGGTTCAAGCAAGACGAAATTCACCAGGCGACGCACGTCCACGGAAGGCCGGAGTTCGCTC
>DASQWY010000527.1:0-2543 GCA_035640005.1 Actinomycetes bacterium | reverse complement strand
CGGCCTCGCGGGCGCCGCGCCCGACGAACCGGGCGGCGGGCTTGGCCCAGGCGCCCTCGGCCGCGCCGAGGCGCCAGCGGCCGGTCTGCTCAACCCAGGTGCTCGCGCTGGACCTGCCCAGCCCGATGCCGGCCAGCACCGCGGCAACGGTCGCGTCGGCGAGCTGGGCGGCCTGCGGGTCGTTCCGGTCGACGGCCGGCCGCAGCGCGGCGCCCAGGTTCGGCGTCACCGCCGCCCCCGCCGTGACGACCACGTCGTGGGTGCCTGGGTCCAGCAGCCGGCCGCCCGGGGTGACCCAGGCGTCGAGCAGCCCGGCCGCCTCGAGTGCGGCCTCCAGGCCGGCCCGGTCGGCCTCGCCAACCCCTTCGTGGAAGTCGACCACCCGCCACAGCGGCGCACCGCCGCGGCCGTCCCGCACGCCGGCCAGGCGGGTGTACGGGACCGGAGGCGGATCGTGCTCGCCGCGCTGGAGGCGCTCGCGCTGCTGGACCAGGTCCGCCAGCGCCGTCTCGGCCGCCTCCAGCTCCGCGAGGGCCCGGGCGTGTGCCTCGGCAAGCCGGTTGCGGGCTGCGGCGCCGGCGGCGATGAGGATCGTCAGGGCCGGGTTCTCGCCGTGCAGCGTCCCGGTCCAGCCGGCCAGGCCGGTAAGCGTCTCCTCCGGGTCGGGCAGGCGCAACTCGGTGAGTCCGGCGCCGTGGCGGCGCCAGGCGTCCAGCAGCGCCCGGCCGGCCGCTGCCACCGCCTCCTCTGCGGCGTGCCGCCGCTCGGCGGCTTGGTCGCGTTCAGCGGCCAGCTCGTCCAGCCGCCGTCGCTCGGTGGCGAGGCGGCCGGTGGCCCTGGCGGCCCGCTCGGCGAGGTCCCGGACGTGCGCGACGGCCTGCTCGCGCAGGCGGGCCGTGGTGGCCGCCGCGGTCCTGGCGCGGCCCAGCGCCGCCTCGTCGACTCCGGCCGTGGGATCGCCGCCGTCGGGGAGCCCGAGCGGCGCGAGCAGCGTCTCGTGGTCACGCGCGGTCCCCGCCGCCGCGGCCGAGGAGGCCGCCGCCTCGACCGCGGCCAGCACCACCGCACGGGTCGAGGCGGCGGCCGCGACGAGCCGTTGGCGGTCGGCGGCGCGCTGCGACCGCCGCCGCTCGGCCTGGTGTTGGAGTCGTGCGGCGCGCTCGGCGCCTTCGCGGGCAACCCGGGCCAGCTCCTCGGCACGGTCGAGACGCTGGATCTCGGGGTTGCCGGTCAGCTCCTGCGCCGCAGCGCGGGCGGCGGCCAGGCCGCGGTCGGTCTCCTTCTGCCGCACGGCGGCGGTCGCAGCGGCTGCGCGGGCATCGGCCAGCTCCGCCCGGACGGCGACGAGCTGGCGGTTGGTGGCCTCATAGGCGGCCTGGGCCGAGCGAAGCTCGCTGGCCTGGCGGCGCGCTGCGATCCGGGCGTAGTGGCGGTAGCGCCCGAGGAAGCGCTCCACGTGGCGGCGGGTCTCCTGGAGGCCACGCAGCTCGTCGCGCTGCTGCTCGAGGTCGTGGAAGGACTCGGCCACGTCGGCCAGGACCGCCTGGTCCACCGGGGCCAGCGCCTGCGACAGCCCGTGGGAGAGCCTGGCCGCATCCGGGCGCTTGGAGAGCTGCGGCTGGCGGAGCTGGATGAGCAGGTTGACCAGCGCCTCGTAGCGGTCGGAGCCGAGATGGAACAGACGCTCGTCGACGGCCCGCCGGTACGTATCCGCACGGTCGTAGACCCGGCCGTGCTCGCCGAGCGCCTCGATGAGCCGTTCGCGAACCAGCGCGGTGCCCGCGGGGCTCACGAGGCCAAGGTCGGCGCCGACCCGCTGGTCGGTGACGAAGAACCAGCGGCCGGCGATGCCCCGTCCGGCCACGGCCTTGAGGCCGCAACCAAGCGTCAGATACGTGGGGGTGCCCTCGTCGCTCAGCCGGCCGAGCTCCAGCCAGGTATAGCCGAGCCGCTCCTGATAGCGGCCGCCGAGCAGCAGGTTCCACTCCATGCGCTTGGCCGGGTCGGCGTCGGGCTCGACCCGATGCGACGCCAGCTCGCCGTCGAGCAGAAAGGGCAGGACAAGCGCGAGCACCTTGGACTTCCCGGTGCCGTTGTTGCCGCGCAGCAGCAAGCGGCCATCCCGGAAGCGGAACTCCTCGTTGTCGTAGAGGAACAGGTCGACGAGGCCGGTCCGCAGCGGCTGCCAGCGCTTCCGCCCGGGCACCGGCAGCCCGAGGTGGGTGCCGCCGGGCCGCCACCCATTGCCGCCGGCCGTGGTCATACCGGACCTCCTCGATCCACCGGGGCGCCCCTCCGGGGTTCCCCGGACTCCGCCCGGCCGCCGCCAACGGTGGGCTCGGCGTAGGCGAAGCGGGCGAGCGCCGGCAGGGCAATCACCCCGTCTCCGCACCGGCGAACCAGCGCGAGCGCCTCCAGCCGGTCGATCGCCAGCCGACACAGCGCCGCCGCGACGCCCGGCTCGGCGGCACCCTTGCGCCACAGCGCGCGATGCTCGGCGGCCAGCTCCGCCATCCGCGCCTCCAGCGTGGCGGGCGGGACCG
>DASQWY010000526.1:0-3580 GCA_035640005.1 Actinomycetes bacterium | reverse complement strand
CTCGACGGCGTCGACGGCCAGCACCCCCGCCGGGGTGCGGTGGCGCCCGCCGGGCCGGGCCTGCGGCCGCCGCCAGCGCCGGAACGCCAGCGTCACCGTGCCGTCGGCCAGCCCGGCCCACAGTCGCCGCTCGAACAGCATCCGATCCCCTAACCCTCGGCCTCTGGCGCGCCGAGCCGCTGCAGGTCCTGGCCCTCGAGACGGTAGTACACCTTGCCCTGCACCGGCCGCGCGCCGAGCCGCTGGTAGAACGCCATCGCCCGCGGGTTGTCGGTCTCGGTCGTCCAGTCCATGCGCGAGCAGCCCCGCGCCCGCGCCTGCCTCGCCAGGAAGCGCATCAGCTCCTGGCCGATGCCGTGCCCGCGGAACGCGGCCAGGACGAACAGGTCCTTCAGGTACAGCAGGCCGCCGAGCGCCGGGGCCGGGTAGACCACGGCGAAGGTGGCGAACCCGGCCGGCTGCCCGTCCGCGGCCGCCAGCGCCAGCTCGCAGTCGCCGCTCGGGTCCAGCAGCCGGGACGCCACGCCCCGGTAGGCGCTCTCGGGCGGCGCCGATCCCCAGTAGTGCAGGTCGGTGGCTCGCAGCAGGCTCGCCACGGCGGCGCCATCGGCGGCGGTCGCGAGCCGGATGGCGGTGGGCACGTCGCCTCCCTCGGAAGGGACGAACGTGGCACGGCAGCGCTCCACGGTGCCGTCGCCATCCGACGTTTGCACCTGCTCGCCACGGAACAGGTGGGGTCCCGCCCCGGACGCTTCCGGTACCCGAGCGTTCCGGGTGCCTTCCACGCCCGCGAGTACGGTCCCCTACGTCGAAGTGTTGGCGCAAACGAAAAGCTGGCCACGAACACCGTCGGGCGCTGCCGACAACGCATTCAACCACCGCCCCGCCGCCCCGGCAACCGCCGATGGGTGCGCCCGAACCACGACCTGCGGCCCGCGCCGGTCAGGAGCGATAACGCTCGATCGCTCTGCGCAGCATCGGGATGTCCTCCACCAGCGTGTTCCAGACCCGCTGGTAGTCGAGCCGGTGGTAGGCGTGGTCGACTACGATCCGGAAGCCGACGATCTCCTTCCGGCGGAGCGCTCCATGCCGATTCGAGGGCGACGGCGTCGGCGAGGATGCGATCGTCGCCGGGACGCAGGGACGATGCCTCGACCACGTCGACCGGCACCCCCAGGATGTCCTGCAGGTCGGGGACGAGGCCGGCCACGTCGACGAGGGTCCGCGACGGCTCGAAGTCGACCAGGAAGTCCACGTCGCTGCCGGTGTGGTCCTCGCCCCTGGCCACGGAGCCGAAAACCCGCAGGTTCGACGCGCCACGCCGGGCGGCGGCGGCGAGCAGCTCCGGGCGCCGCTCGCGCAGGAGCGTGATCAGCCGGACGGCGGGCGCACCCATCTCGACCCGAAGGATACCCGCCGGACGGGGTCGGCCCGGGCGGCGGGGCGGCTACCTGACCTTGCGGTAGGTCAGGTCGAAGTCGTGCTCCCAGGTCGAGCCGTCGGCGGAGGTCTCCCAGCGGCCGCTGATGGTGCCGCCGTCGGCGCTGAGCTCCCCGGTGAAGCGCTGCCAGAAGTCCAGCGGGGTGAAGTCCGGCGAATCCCGCAGCAGCGTCCAGACGCGGCCGTCGAAGGTCATCGCGTACAGGCGGGCGACGCCCCTGGAGTCGTAGTAGTGCTGGGTGTACCCCTGGCGGTCGCGGTCCGGGCCGACGATCGCGATGCCGTCCGGGGCGCCGGGGACCTCTGTGCGCTCCACCAGGAACTGCCCGCCCAGCACCCATTCGAAGACGGCGCGTCCGGTCACCCCGGGAGCGAACGCTGCCTCCATGGTCCACTCGCCGACGAGCGCGTCCAGGCGCTGCAGCGCCGCGGTCCGGGCGGCCTCGTTCACCGGCGCGGGTCCTCCTGCCGGTCGCCGGGCTTCAGGGGGCGGAGGTTGACCTCGGCGAGCTGGGCCGGGGTGACCGGGGTGGGGGCGCCGGTGAGCGGGTCGGCGCCGGACTGGGTCTTGGGGAAGGCGATCACGTCGCGGATGGAGGCGGCGCCGGCCAGCAGCATGCACAGCCGGTCCAGGCCGAAGGCGAAGCCGCCGTGGGGTGGGGCGCCGTAGTCCAGGCCGCGCAGGAAGAAGCCGAAGCGCTCCTCGGCCTCGGCCTCGCCGATGCCGAGCGCGGCGAACACGCGGCGCTGCACGTCGGCCCGGTGGATACGGATGCTGCCGCTGCCGAGCTCGACGCCGTTCAGCACCATGTCATAGGCCTGCGCGGTGGCCTCCTCCGGCACCTTCGCGAACGTCTCGGTGTACTCCGGCGCGGGCGCGGTGAACGGGTGGTGGGCGGGGTCCCAGCGGCCGGCCTGCTCGTCCCACTCGAACATGGGGAAGTCGGTGACCCACAGGAACGACCAGCGGCCCTCCGGGACCAGGCCGCGCTCGGCCGCCAGCTGGGTGCGCAGCTCGCCGAGGACCCGCCTGGCGACCGGGGTGCGGTCGGCGGCCAGCAGCAGCAGGTCGCCGGGGGCGGCGCCGCTGACCCGGCGCAGGCCCTCCCGCTCGGCGTCGGAGAAGAACCTGTCGAGCGGCGAGCGGAGCCCGCCGTCCCCGACCGCGACCCAGGCGAGGCCGCCGGCGCCGCGGGCCCTGGCCGTCTCGGCGAGCGCGTCCAGCTCCCTGCGGGTCAGCCCGGCGCCGCCCGGCACGACCAGGCCGAGCACCGAGCCGCCGGCCTCCAGCGCGCGGGCGAGCACGCCGACGCCGGTGCCGGCGAACACCTCGCCGAGGTCGCACAGCTCCATGCCGTAGCGCAGGTCGGGCTTGTCGGTGCCGAAGCGGCGCATCGCCTCCGCCCAGGTGAGGCGCGGGAACGGCCTGGGCAGCTCGACCCCGAGCGCGTCGCGGCAGACCGCCACCATCAGCTCCTCGCCGAGGGCGAGCATGTCGTCCTGGTCCAGGAACGACAGCTCGATGTCGAGCTGGGTGAACTCCGGCTGGCGGTCGGCGCGCAGCGCCTCGTCCCGGAAGCAGCGCACGATCTGGTAGTAGCGCTCGACCCCCGCCACCATCAGCAGCTGCTTGAACAGCTGCGGGGACTGCGGCAGGGCGTAGAACTCCCCCGGCTGCAGGTGGGTGGTGACCAGGAAGTCGCGCGCCCCCTCAGGGGTCGACCTGGTCAGGTAGGGGGTCTCCACCTCCAGGAAGCCCCGCTCCTCCAGCACCCGGCGCAGCGCCGCGGTGGTCCGCGCGCGCAGCTCCAGGGCGCGCCGCACCGCCGGCCGCCGCAGGTCGAGGTAGCGGTACTGCAACCGCAGGGTCTCGTCGGTGTCGGCGCGGTCCTCCAGCGGGAACGGCGGCGTGGCCGAGGGGGCGAGCACCTCCAGGTCGCCGGCGGCCACCTCGACCGCGCCGGTGGGAAGCTCCGGGTTCTCGTTGCCGGCCGGCCGGGCGGCGACCCGGCCGGTGACCCGCAGGCACTCCTCGGCGCGGACCCCGTGGGCGGCGGCGGCCGCCGCCGGGGCCTGCTCGGGGTGGACGACCACCTGCACGATCCCGGAGGCGTCGCGCAGGTCCAGGAACACCACCCCG
>DASQWY010000525.1:0-7637 GCA_035640005.1 Actinomycetes bacterium | reverse complement strand
GAGACCGCCGCGGCCTCCGCGGTGCGGCTCCGCGCCGTGAGCATCGCCCCAGCTGACGGCCCAGGGACGGCCCAGGGCAAGCCAAGCAACCAAGAAGGCCCGGCGCCAGACCGGGCCTCACCTGCGGGTTCGGGGTGTGCGCCGCCAGGGACTCGAACCCCGAACCGTTGCCTTAAGAGGGCACTGCTCTGCCAATTGAGCTAGCGGCGCGCGAGGGTGAGGCTACCAGAAGGCGACAGGAGCGCGCGCCGGCCTCAGGATGGTGCCGGAGCCGAGCAACCGCAGGGGGTGACGATGCCGTCCGCGACCAGCTACCTCGACCGGGTCCTTCCCGCCATCGACGTGGTCGGCGGGCGCTTCGCCGCCCTGGCCACCTCGGCGGCCGACCCGGACGCGCCGGTGCCGAGCCTGCCCGGCTGGACGGTACGGCAGGCGGTGGAGCACGTGGTCACGGTGGCGCCGCGCTACGCCAGGGGCCCGGAGGGCGGCGGCAGCTGGGTGGCCGACCCGCGCGAGCTGGCCGCGCTCAACCAGGCCGAGATCGAGGCGCTCGACTCCATGGACATGGCCGGGCTCGCCGGCCGGCTCCAGGGCGAGCTGGCGGCGCTCGCCTCCCAGGTCGAGGGCTACGGCGGCCAGCCGCCGTCGTTCCGGTTCCACGGCGGCGAACGGGTCCGCGCCGACGTCGCCCTTGGCATCCTGCTCGGCGAGCTGGTCGTCCACGGCTGGGACCTGGCGCGGGCCCTGGGCCGGCCCTGGCCGATCGAGCCCGGGCACGTCGCCCTGATCGTGGAGGGCGTCAACCCGATCCTGCCCGGCTGGGTCGACCGGGCCGCGGCCAAGGGGCTCGACGCCACCTTCGAGCTCCGCCCGCGCGGGCTGACCACCCAGGTGTGGTCCTTCCGCGACGGCCGCCTGCAGGTCAACCCGGACGACGGCCGCCGCGTCGACGTCCACATCTCGGGCGACCCCGCCGCCGTGCTGCTGCTGCTGTACCGGCGCCAGGGGCAGTGGCGCTCCATCGCCGCCGGGAAGCTGCTGGCGTGGGGGCGCAGGCCGTGGCTGGCCCTCACCCTCACCCGCCGCTTCCACCAGCCGTAGGGCGACCGCGTCCCCGGCTCCGGACGGGGCTCGCGTCTTCCGCGCAACGGGCTGATCTGTTATCTGTAGGGCGAACGGCCGCGAGCACCAACGGCGGGCATCGTGTCCGAAAGGGGGGACGAGCATGCAGTTCTCCCCGTAGCGCCCTCCGGCAGCACGCGCGGGGGCGGCTTGGAGGCCGCCCGCAGGGACGACGCCTGGAGGGTCCAGTGAGACGATTGCTCGCCGCCCTCGCCGGGGCCGTGCTGGTCGCTTCGGCGGCGGCAACGGCCTCGGCCAGCCCGGCCCAACACCGCTCCGCCGTCGCCGGACGCTCGGCGGCGGCGGCCGAGGAGCAGGAGCGCCGCTTCCTCTGCAACGAGGGCGACCCGCTGTGCGCGGAGGTCGCCGACGCCATCGGCTACGAGGGTCGCTACACCGGCCACGACGAACCCTCGCTGCTCTTCTACTCCAACCGGCCCGGGTCGGGGAACGACAGCAGCTACCGGCTGGTCGTGCCGCAGGACCCGCCCACGCTGCCCACCCAGGACGGGACCGGCGGGACCTTCAACTTCCAGGACCGCATCGCCTTCTGGATCGGCATGGACCTGTGCGACAACCAGTCGGCGCCGGAGTTCACCCACGCCCCCTGCACGCCGAACAGCGACAGCAACATCTTCGACGGCGCCGACCCGACCAAGCCGGACTACATCGGCTTCCACCCGGGGACGGCGTTCCTGGAGCTGCAGTTCTACCCGCCTGGCTGGGTGTCGTTCGAGAACGGCATCAGCTGCGACGCCACCAAGTGGTGCGCGGCCATGGCGATCTTCAGCTTCAACTCCAACCAGAACACCGGCGTGGCCAACAACGCCGACTGCCTCGGCAAGGTCGGGATCGAGCCGGCCAACTTCGCGTTCATCACCCGCAACGGCACGCCGCAGGCGCCGCCCGCACCGCTGGACCTGACGCTCGCGTCCTTCACGCCGGACCCGGGCAAGGACCTGTTCATGAACGCCGGCGACCGGCTGGACATCTCCATCCACGACTCGCCGGCGGGCCTGGTCACCAGCATCAGCGACCTGACCACCGGCCAGTCCGGCTCGATGACCGCCAGCGTCGGCAACGGCTTCGCGCAGGTCAACTACGACCCGACCGCGACGACCTGCACGCAGACGCCGTACGCGTTCCACCCGATGTACTCGACCTCCAGCGAGCACACCCGGGTGCCCTGGGCGGCCCACTCCTACAACGTGGCGTTCTCCGACGAGATCGGCCACTTCGAGTACTGCAGCGCCGTCAACGCGGACGGCACCTGCTCGGAAGGGGTCAGCGACCCGGGCGGCGCCGACAGCGACGACACCCTCTGCCGGGGACCCGACGAGTCGCTGCGGATCCAGATCGGCGGCTGCTTCGGCACCGACACCGACTTCGACGGTGTCTCCTACCAGCACACCTGGCCCGGCTCGCTGGCCAACCCGGGCGAGGACCGAATGCTCAACCCGAGGTCGATCCTGCTGTCCAGCCCGCTGACGGGCGGCCAGAACTACCAGCGGGTGGCGTTCGAGGCGGACCTGCCGCGCATCGAGGCGGCCGACTTCGGTGGCAACTGCAACCGGAGCACCGGCGCCAACTGCGTCAACCCGCCCCCGGGCGCGAACTTCTACCCGATCTACAGCACCCGCGGCAGCGACGCGGTCGGCTGCTTCTGGCAGCTGGGAGGCACCCACATCCCCGGCACGAGGAACACCTTCGGGGGCACGTCAACCGCGGAGTACGGGCCGCTGCTGTTCCTGGACTACCCGGGACCGGGCTTCACCCCGATCCACCGCACCAACGACTTCCGGCGGGTCCTGTCCAACAACCCCTGCCAGCGGTCGTAGCCTCGGCGAGGCCGGGGGCGTCCCGCGCGGGCGCCCCCGGCCTGGCGTCTCAGGAGCCGACGCCGAGGGCGGTCAGCAGCACCAGCACCAGGGTGGTGACGGCCAGCAGCCCGTGCAGGTAGACGACCGCGACCGGGAAGTGCTGCTCGGGCGGGCGCGCCGGGTTCACCCCGGCACCGATGAGCGTGCTGCGGTCGCGCCGCCAGCGGGTCACCATGGTGAGCCCGAGCAGCGCGACCACCACCAGGATCACCAGCGCCACCCAGGTCAGCGCGTCCGCGTCGGTGATCAGGTAGACGATCCACAGCACCAGCCCGGTGGCGGCGAGCAGGAAGTGGCCGAAGATCAGCGCCGGCGGGAAGCGGGTCGCGGCCCCGACAACGGGGGCTCGCAGCCCGCCGCGGCTGAGCCAGGTGCCCAGCAGCACGGCCCCGCCGAGCGCGGTGATGATCCAGGTGACGAGCGCCGCGATGCCCACGGCCGCCTCCTTCCCGCGGGCCCGGCGGGCCCGCTCGATCCGGTCGGGCTGGTCATTGGTAGGCCTGCTCCTGGCTGGCCTCGTCGGCCACGCGGACGCCGTAGCGGAAGGCGAGCCGCCCGCCGAGCCAGCCGGAGACCGCCAGCACCGCCAGCGAGCCCGCCGACAGCGCGACCAGCCAGGCGGGCACGCCGCCGGGCCGCTCGAGCCGGCCGGAGCGGACCAGGAACGAGACCGTGTAGAGGGTCACCACGGCGAGGTTGAGCGCCATGTGCAGCAGGCCGGTCCGGAACGCCCGCGTCCCCGTCGGGATGGCGAACAGGTCCAGGAAGCCGAGCAGCGCCGCCGCGGCGGCGCCGAGCAGGCCGATGCCGACCAGCCAGCAGGCGCCCTTGACGAAGGGAGCCGGCTCGTCCGAGAAGCGTGACGCCAGGTCGAACACGAAGGCGGCCACCCAGGCGCCGATCGGCACGGTGACCACGATGGGGTGGAAGGGATGCCCGTAGGGCCCCGCCAGCACGCTCACCGGTCGCTTGGCCTGGAGCAGCCGCCCGCTCGCCACCCGACCCCCTGTCGGCTCGGGGACATTTCGACAACGGATGCTAGTTTTTCTGAGGAGGCCGAGGCAAGTCCGCAGGCAGGACGGCCCTGTACGGCATTTCGGCTGGGCTTGCTCGTGCTACCGTGCTGGCATGCCCGCGTCGGTGCCGAACGCCGAACTGGCCGCGCTCGCGCTGCTGGCCGACCCGCTCCGTGGCCGCCTGTACCAGGTGGTCCGGGCCGGCAGCCGGCCGGTCGGCCGGGACGAGGCCGCCGGCGCCGTCGGGATCTCCCGCGGCCTGGCCGCCTTCCACCTGGACAAGCTCGTCGACGCCGGCCTGCTGGCCGCCCGCTACCAGGCGCCGGAGGGCCCGGCGGCGAGGGTCGGGCGCCGTCCCAAGCTGTACGAGCCCTCCGGCCTGGAGCTGGACGTCACCATCCCCGAGCGCCGCTACGACCTGGTCGGGACGATCCTGGTCGACGCCGTCGCCGGCGCGGCCGACGACCGGCCGCTGGCCGCCGCGACCCGGGCGGCGCGCGCCCACGGGGTCGCGCTCGGCGAGGGCGTGCGGCAGGGCCGGCGGCTCGGGCGCCTCGGCCCGGAGCGCGCGCTCACCGTGGCCCAGGAGGCGCTGGCGGAGCTCGGCTACCAGCCGGACCGCCGCGACCAGCGCACCGTCCTGCTGCGCAACTGCCCGTTCCGGACGCTGGCGCGGCGGTCCCCGGAGGTGGTCTGCGCCGTCAACCGCTCGCTGCTGGAGGGGATGCTGCGCGGCCTCGGCGACCAGCGGGTCGAGGCGGTGCTCGCCCCCCGGCCGGACGCCTGCTGCGTGGAGCTGCGCGCCCCCCGGCCGCGGCGTCGCTCCGGGGCCGCCCTGCGGGGGACCGGATGACCGGCACCCTGTACCAGGGCTGCGCGGTCGTCGACCACGCCACCAGGTCGCTGGTCCCCGACATGGCCGTGCTGGTCGCCGGCGGGCGGGTCGGCTGGCTCGGGCCGGCCGGCGAGGCGCCCAACCCGGGCCCCGGCGTCGAGCTGGTCGACGCCGGCGGGACCACCGCGGTGGCGGGCATGGTCGACGCGCACAGCCACCTCACCCTGCCGGGCGGGTCCCACTGGATCGACCGGGCCTCCGACCCGACCCCCCGGCTGCTGGCGGCCGCCGAGCACAACGCCCGGCTGCTGCGCCAGGCGGGGGTGCGCAGGGCCCGCGACGTGGGGGCGCCGGTCCGCGACGGCCGCGCGCTCAACCTGGCCGTCCGCGACGGCTGGCGGGGCCGGGACGGCTACCCGTACGTGCGCGCGGCCGGCTGCTGGCTGGCCCGCACCGACAGCCTCCCGGACCGGCTGCCGGTCGAGGTCGACGACGGCGACGGCCTGCTGGCCGCCGCCCTCGGCCAGCTCGACGACGGCGCCGACCTGGTGAAGCTGTACATGGACGGGCCCGACCGCGACACCTCCCCGTTCACCGCCGACGAGGTCCGCCGGACGGTGGAGGCGGTGCACGCCCGCGGCGCCACGGTGACCGCCCACAGCTCGCTGCTGCCGGGCGCCCGCGCAGCGGTCGCCGCCGGGGTCGACGCGCTCGAGCACGGCTTCCAGCTGGACGCGGAGGTCGCCCGGGAGATGGCCGCGAGGGGGACGGCGCTGGTGTCGACCCTGGCGGTGATGGAGTCGTGGAGCACCTTCGGGGCGACCACCCGGCTGCCCCGCTTCGCCTCGGCGGAGGGGCGGGCGGCGCTCGCCGAGCGCCGGGAGGCGGCGCACGAGTCGGTCCGGTTCGCCCATGCGGCCGGGGTGCTGGTCGCCGCCGGCACCGACTTCGGCGGCGGCTCGCTGCGCGCCAACCAGCTCGCCTGGGAGGTCGAGACGCTGGTCGCCGCCGGCCTGGAACCCTACGACGCCCTCGCGGCGGTGACCGTCAACGGCGGCCGGCTGCTGCGCGAGCCCGGGGCCGGCGTGCTGGCGCAGGGCGGCCCGGCCGACTTCCTGCTGGTCCACGGCGACCCGCTGTCCGACCCCGGGTCGCTGTGGCGGGTGTGGCGCACGAGCTGGTAAGACACCCGGGCCAGCCACCGACCTCCAGCGAGGAGCCGCCGATGACCACCGCCACGATCAGCCCCTGGCCGCTCGTCCGCCAGGGCGACCGGGAGCACCCGGTCCAGACGCTGCAGTACCTGCTGCGCGCCCGCGGCCACACCGTCACCGTCGACGGGATCTTCGGTCCCAGGACCGACGCCGCGGTCCGCGCCTTCCAGCAGCAGAAGGGCCTGGCGGTCGACGGGATCGTCGGCCCCAACACCTGGTCGGCGCTGATCGTCACGGTCAGGCAGGGCAGCCAGGGCGACGCGGTCCGCGGGGTCCAGGAGGAGTTCCAGTTCCGCAACCTGTCCGGCGACCCCAGCAAGGGGCTGCAGGTCGACGGGATCTTCGGCCCCAAGACCGACGCCGCCGTCCGCGGCTTCCAGCAGGCCCTTCACCAGGACATCCCGTCGGTCACCGTCGACGGGATCGTCGGCCCGGTCACCTGGCAGGCGCTGGTCAGCGGCATGCTCTCGTTCTAGGGCGCGCCCGCGGCCGGTGGGGTGACCGAGGGGACTCGAACCCCCGACCTTCGGGACCACAACCCCCTGAGGGTGATCCCAGGTCGTCCTAGCGCGTCCCGCTAGGTCCCTCCGACCAGGCGGTTCGCACGCCGCTCGTGCCGTTGCGTCCCGCCCCGTGCCATCCCGTTCGCGTACGTCCCGTTGACAGATCCGTTGACATCCGGGGTCCGCCCGGTCCTCTTGCCGGCCGCATGAGGCGGCCCCGGCGCAGCTCCACCTGTGCCGGGGCCATGCACCCGAGAGGACACCCAGATGCAGCACGACCGTACCAGCTGTCATGACCCCGCGCGGCTGGAACTGAAGCGCTGCTCGGCCTGCGCGGAGGTCAAGCGGGCCGAGGACTTCTACGCAAGCCACGGCCGCCTGTCCAGCTACTGCAAGGACTGCCAGCGGCGCGCCTCCAGGCTCGCCTACCGGCGACGCCGCCAGGACCCCGACCAGCACGCCCGGATGCGGGCGGTTGACCGGTTGCGTAAGCGGCGCGAGCGCGCCCGCCTGGCCGAGTTCGACCCTGACCGGGAGCGGCGGGCCGGCCGGGCGCGGCGTGCCGCGGTTCGCCGGCTGATCGCCGCCCACCCGACCGAGTATCAGGCGCTGTTGGCGGCCGAGCGCGCGCGGCGGCAGGCCGGCCCTGACACCATGCCGGGGGGTGGCTCGGATGCAGCATGACGCCTGGCCGCCCCTGCCACCCGGCGGTCACCGGCCGCCGGACTCCCCGCCGTTCACCGGCCCCGGCGACCAGCTGCTGTTCCTCGGCCTGGGGGCCACCGCCAGCGCCGGCGCGCTGGTGTGGGCCACCGGGCAGCTGGCCGGCCTGGCCTTCGGCCACACCTGGCTGCACGTCACGCCCGCCGACGTCGCCCAGGTCCTGTGGCAGCTGCCCCACCACTGGAACGACCCGCAGCAGGCCTGGCCGGTCGCCGTGCGCGGCCCGCTGCCCGGCCCCGCCGGCATGTACGCCACCTTCACCGGCCTGGCCGCCGGGCTGTCCGGCGGGACCGCCGCGGTCCTGCGGCACCTGCCGGGCCGGGCGGCCGGCCACCGCCCCGGCC
>DASQWY010000524.1:0-7535 GCA_035640005.1 Actinomycetes bacterium | reverse complement strand
CGCAGCCCCGCCCGCACCGGCGGCAGCAGCAGCAGCACGCCCGCCGCGTCGGTCAGGAACCCCGGGGTGAGCAGCAGCGCCCCGGCCAGCAGCACCATGGCGCCGTCGGCGACCTCCACGGTCGGCACCCGCCCGGCCTGCGCGGCGGCCTGGAAGCGGCGCCAGGCGGCCAGCCCCTCCCGCTTGCTCAGCCACGCCCCCGCCAGGCTGCACAGCAGCAGCAGGGCGAGCGTCGGCAGCACGCCGATGGTCTTGCCGACCGCGATGATCACGGCCAGCTCGGCGAGCGGCACCAGGATGAAGGCGAAGGCCAGGACGGGGACCATGAGCCCAGTATGCCCCAGGTGGCGGGCTTGGGGGCGGCGCGGCCGGCTGGCATACTTGCCTGGCAGGGGGAGCCGGCCGGGCGGCCGCGGTCCCGGTGCGCCGGGGCCGAGGAAAGTCCGGCCTCCGCAGGGCAGGGTGCTGGCCAACCGCCAGTCGGGGTGACCCGCAGGACAGTGCCACAGAGAGCAGACCGCCGAACGGCCCGGGACCCCCGGGCGCGTGGCAAGGGTGAAAGGGTGCGGTAAGAGCGCACCAGCGGCCGGGTGACCGGCCGGCTCGGTAAACCCCACCCGGAGCAAGGTCGAGTAGGGGACGCACCGGCCGCGGCGACGCGGCCGCGGAGGCTGGCCCGGCCGAGTCCCCTGGTGGACCGCTTGAGGCCGGCGGCGACGCCGGTCCCAGATGGATGGCCGCCACCCCCGGCAGGTCCGGGGGCACAGAAGCCGGCTTACGCGCCGGCTCCCCCTGCACCACTGGCCTGACCTGCGCGTTGGTGCCGTCGCTGCTGAGGAGCGACCTCAGCGCGTTGATGACCGGGACGAGCCGAGTGCACCGCGTCGGGGGCCCTCTCGCGGCACCGACGGGCGAAGCGGTTCAGCCGGCGGTGTTGGTGAACACGTCGGTCGGGTTTGGGTTGGGGAAGCTGCCGACGCTGGGGCTGGCGAGCGCGAACAGCGGCCGGAAGAGGTTGCCCTGGGCGTCGAGGCCCTGGTAGTCGCCCACGAAGTAGCCGCGGGCGTACGGCGCCTGGTGCATGTCAAATGGGCCCCCGAGGTGGTCCTCGGTCCAGGTCGCCCCGCCGTCGTGCGAGTGCGCGATCCAGTGGTCGGTGGTCAGCGCGCCGTCGCCGGCGACGTCGTTGCGGAAGTCGTAGTAGGACACCGCCACCACGCCGCCGGAGTTGACGTGCACGGCCGGCTCGAAGGCCTGGTCGGTAAACGTCCCGCTCGGCGTCTGGTTGACCTTGGCCGGCGTCGACCAGGTCAGCCCGCCGTCGTCGGAGTGGGACAGCAGGATCAGGTCGTCGCCGAACGGGTTGTTGTCATGGTCCTGCCAGGTGAGGTAGAGCCGCCCGTGGTGCGGGCCGCTGCTGTAGTCGACCGCCAGGTCGATGATGACGCCGTCGGAGCGAACCAGCGTGCACGGCGGGTTGCCGGTGATGAACGGGCGGCAGTGGATCAGCTCGGGGTCGGTCTCGCCGATGGCGTTGTCCGCAGCGACCACGATCGCCCGCCGCGACCAGCTCGCCCCCTTGTCGGTGGAGCGGATGACCGCGACGCTGTTGCCGCGGGTGTCCTGGCTGTTCTGGTGGATCTTGAACAGGTAGAACCCGTCCACCAGGCTCCCGTCGGGCAGCGGGATGACCTGGTTGGAGATCGTGCCGTTCTGCGTCCCCGGGTCGAAGATCTCCCGCGCGGGCTCCCAGGTGGGACTTGCCGAGGCGCCGTTGGTGGTGCGCGCGAACCACACCGGCTGGTGGAACGCGTGGGCGTGCTCGAACGCCAGTAGTGGGGCGTTCTCGTTGGGCGAGACGAACCGGTCCCACACCGCGTACACCAGGTTGCCGCTGGCGTCGGTGCGGTCGGCGGTGAGCGACTCCTTGTCGTTGAAGTTGTTGCCGATCGGGACCCCCGCCCGCGAGGTGTCGACCTTCAGCGTGAACGGCTCGCTCCAGGTCGCCGAGCCGTGGGGCAGCTTGGCGGCCAGGACCGCGTTGCGCGTGGTCGTCCGGTCGACCGACAGGCTGATCGACCACAGGTCGCCGTTGGGCGCCCACGACACAATCGGGTCCGAGGAGCGTCCGAAGTCGCCGCCGTTGGCCGCGGTGCCGCCGGCGCAGTTGCTGAAGTGTGGCGTGGAGTAGGCGAAGCTGGCGCCGCCGTCGTGGCTGACCGCCGCCACCAGCCCGTGTGCGCCGCCGTCCGACCAGCGGTCCTGTTGCCAGAACCCGGCCACGTCGTTGGGGTTGGTGGGGCTGACCGCCAGCCAGGGCTCGGTCTCGCTGTTGGGATAGTTGAAGTTGGCGCCCGGGAAGCTGCCCTCGGTCGCCCCGCCGCAGCCAGGCGCGAACGGCGTGGCGATGCTGATCGACTTGGGCGCGGTGACCGTCAGCGGCCCCGCACCTGCCGGAGCCGCGGCCATGGCCGCAAGGAGCGCAGCTGCTGCGAATGCGCAGAGAACCTTGCGCATGCCTCCTCCTTACCCCGATCCCTCGTGGCCGCCCATGGCCGCGGCAACCGTGAGCGGCCGAAAAGCTACTCCTGGATGGTCAGCATTCCTAGACCTCCGAGCACTTGGTCCGGGTTCGAGGTCTGTCAGCCCCGCAGGACGTTCCAGAGCCGCAGCTCACGGCCCGTGCTGCTGGCGCACACGACCATGACAAGGCCTGGCCAACGATTCCGCAGGTCGGGCCGGTGGCGGACCCGGTGACGTCGGCGTCGCCTGGATGGTTTGTACGGGCCGTCGGCCGGTCACTAGGCCTCACCAGCCCGATCCGGCTTGCGGTGAGGAGGCAACGATGCGTCGGGGTGCTCGTATCGTGGTGTTGGCGCTGGTCGTGGTCCTGGCCGGCCTGGTCAGCCGCCCGGCCTGGGCGGCTCCGCGGCTTCCCGACAGCATGGCCGCCATCGGGGACTCGATCACCCGCGCCTACGACGTCTGCTGCTACTACGGCGACCACCCCGGCCAGTCCTGGTCCACCGGCTCCACCAGCTACGACGGGATCGCCAGCCACTACGAGCGCATCAGGCACGCCAACCCGGCGATCGCCGGCCACGCCTTCAACGACGCGGTCACCGGCGCCAAGATGGCGGCCGCCCCAACCCAGGCCACCCAGGCCGCCAACCAGCACGCCCGCTACGTGACGATCCTGCTGGGCGCCAACGACCTGTGCACCTCCTCGCCGGACACCATGACCTCCGCCACCACCTTCAAGGCCGAGTTCCGGCAGGCCATGGCCACCCTGATGGCGCAGGACCCGAAGCCGTACGTGTTCGTCAGCAGCATCCCCAACCTCTACCAGCTGTGGCAGGTCCTGCACACCAACTCGCTGGCGCGTTGGGTGTGGGCGAACTTCCACATCTGCCAGTCGATCCTGGGGGCCACCCGCACCGAGGAGCAGCGCCAGCAGGTGGTGGATCGGGAGCAGGCGTTCAACCGGATCCTGGCCGACGGCTGCACCGCCTACGCCCGCTGCCGCTGGGACAACCTGGCGGTCTACCACTACCAGTTCAGCGCCAGCCAGGTCAGCGCCCTGGACTACTTCCACCCCAGCCTCAGCGGGCAGGCGTCCCTGGCCAGTGTCACCTGGACGGCGTCGTGGTGGTCGAGCCTCTGAGCAGCGGTCGACCTGCAGCGGCGCCGCCGCTGACGCGTGCGAGCCGGCCTTCCCCTCGCGCGCGATGAGAGTGATCACCCGCCCGCCGATCGTCTCCGGCACGACCAGGCCTGCCACCGGCCGCCCGCTGCTGCCGGCGACCGCGACCACCGCCGCTGTGCTGGTGGCCGTGGGCGTGGTGGGCACCTTCGGCATGCGCCGCTGGGGTCGTGTCCCGTTCCGCGCGCCCAGCTGGCCCTGGTACCACAGCTGGCCGTTCTACCTGTTCTGGTCGCCAGCGCTGGACGGGCGCGCCGCCGTGGTCGCCTTGCCGGTCGCGCTGGCCGCCGCTGCCATGCTGGTGGGGCTGGCGCTGGCAGGGAGGTGGCCGCGGCCGGCGCGGCTGGCCGGCTCGCTGGCGGCGGCCTTCGCGCTGGCCCTGGCGGTGGCCGCGCTGGCCGGCGGGCCGGGCGCCTGGACGGCGCCGCTGGCGTTCGCCGGCGAATATTCCGACGCGGTCGGCCAGGTCGGGCCGATCCCGGCCTTCCTCGGCCAGTTCCCCGCCCGGGTGGCTTCCCTGCCCGATTTCCCGGCCCAGCACCCGCCGGGCGCGACCCTGTTCTACGTGCTGGTCGACCGCGTCTGGCCCGGATTGGACGGGGCGGCGCTGGCCACCGTGGCCGCCGGCTGCCTGGGGCTGCTGGTGGTGGCCGGCCTGGCCCGCGACGAGCTGGGGGAGGCGGGGGAGCGCTGGGCGGCCTGCTGCTGGGCGCTGGCGCCGGCGGCGGTGCTGTACGTGGCCACCTCGGCCGACGGGATGTGGGCGCCGCTGCTGGCCGGCGCCGCCCTGGCCGCCGACCGGGGACTGCGCCGCCGGCGCTGGGGCTGGACGCTGGCCGGCGGGGCGCTGCTGTGGCTGGCCTCCATGCTGAGCTTCGCGGCCGTGCTGGTGCTGCCGTTCCTGGCCGTGCGGGCCGTGGCGGTGTGGGCGTCGGGCGGTCGGCGGTGGGTGCTGCGCTGGGCGGCGGCCACCACGGCGGTGGTGGTCGGCCTTGCCGGCGGACTGTGGCTGGCGGCCGGCTACGACCCGCTGGCCGCCGTCGCGGCCGTGCAGCGCCGCTGGGCCACCGCGCCAGGCACCCAGCAGCGCAACTGGTGGCTGTGGGCGGCCGGCGACCTGGTCGCCTTCGCCGCCGCCCTCGGCTTCCCGCTGGCCGCCGCGCTGGCCGCGCGGCTGTGCGCGGTGGTCCGCCAGCGGGCCTGGGGCTCGTTCGAGGCGGCCACTCTGGCCAGCCTGCTGGTCGCCGCCGCCTGGGGCCACACCCGCGGGGAGGTGGAGCGGATGTGGCAGTTCCTGGTCCCGTTCGCGGTGGTGGTTGCGGTTCGGCAGCTGCTGCGCTGGCGCGCCAGCCTCCCCCTGGTCGCCAGCCTGCTGCTGGCCCAGGCGCTACTGATCCAGGTGCTGTTCTTCACCCGCTGGTAGCTGCTGAAGCACGAGCCCTACTGGGGCGGGTGGCCATGCTGGTCGGAGATGGTCGACGAGAGGAGCCCAACGGGTGGTGCCGCGCGCTGCTGTACGGTTGCCGGCTTACAGGTCGGCTCCCCCTGCACCATCCCGCTGACCTGGGCGGCGGTGCCGCCGCCGGCCTGTGGGCGCAAATTTGGCGCACATCCGCTCCCGGAACCGCTTCTCGGCGCCAAGCGCTCCCCTGTCAAGCCGAGCCCGGCGCAACGGCCGGCGGTGCTGCAGGCGGTCAGTGCCAGAGGAAGCCACCGCCCACCCAGCTCTGGGGTGTAGCCGGGGCGTCCTTGGTCGCCATCCAGGACTGTGCACCGTCTTGTCCGCGCACGAAGAACACCTTTACTCGCGTCACGGTGGTGCGGGCGAGGTGGGCCAGGTGCTGGCCGCCAGGTTCCTGGGCGAGGTCGGCGACATCGCTCGGTTCCCCAGCAAGCACCACTTCGCCTCCCACACCGGCACCGCGCCGCTGGAGGCCTCCAGCGGCCAGGTGGTCCACCGTCGGCTGTCCCGGACCGGGGACCGCAAGCTGAACCACGCCCTGTACATGGTGGCGATGGTGCAGGTGCGCCGGCCCAGCGCCGGGCAGGTCTGCTACCGGCGCAAGCTGGCCGAGGGCAAATCCCCCAAGGAAGCGCTGCGCTGTTTGAAGCGGCGGCTGTCGGATGCCGTCTACCGCTGCTTACTGGACGATCAGCTCCGCTGTCCGCCCCAGGCGACAGCGGCGTGCCACCCGTAACGTTCTCGGAACGGTCGGGAGCAATACTTGCCCCACAAGGACTGATGGCACCTGGGGATTGGGAGCGGCAACGTGCGCGCTCAGGCGGCGGCCCGGCTCGGCTGGGCGCTGTTCGTGCTGTCGGTGGTGCTGTTTGTGCCCGCCGTCATCCTGAACCTGCGTCGCCCCCAAGACGCCGACCTGGCCTTCACCACCGGCGAGCTGCTGTTGCGGCTGGCGTTTCTGTTGTTTGGCTGGTTCGGAGCCCTGATCGTTTCGCGCCGGCCTGGCCACCCCATCGGCTGGGTCCTGTGCGCCTTGGGCCTGATGAGCGGGTTCGGCGCCTTCGCCGTCGAGTACGCCGTCTACGGGCTGATCACCCGTCCCGGCGCCCTGCCGGCGGCGGCGACGGTGGCCTGGTGTGACACCTGGGAGTTCGCCGTGGACTTCGGCCTGTTGGCGGCCCTGCTGCTGCTGTTTCCCACAGGCCGTCCACCCTCGCCCCGCTGGCGGTGGGTGCTGTGGCTTGCCGCCACCGGCGTCGTCCTGGCCACCGTGGGGGCGCTGGGCTTATGGCCCCTACGGGGCAGGGCCCTGCTGCAGCTGCACACGCCCGACCCGGTCGGCGTCCTGGGGGTGCTCTACAACCTCGGCTCCTGGGCGACGGAGGTGGCGATCCTTGCCGCCGTCGCCTCGCTGGTGGTCCGCTCTCGCCGTGCCAGCGGCGCCGAGCGCCAGCAGCTCAAGTGGCTGTTCTACTGGGTCGCGGTCCTGGTGGTCGGCTTCCCGATCACGGGCGTGGCGCTGGACAGGGTGTCCTCGGAGTTGGCGGCCGACATGGTCTTCGCGCTGCTGGTCGTCCCGATCCCGCTGGCGGTCGGCGTGGCCATCGTCAGGCACCGCCTGTACGACGTCAACCGGCTGATCAACCGGACCCTGGTCTACGGGCTGCTCACCGCGCTGCTCGGCACGATCTACGCCGGCGTGGTCCTGGTCGGTGCCCAGCGGTTTGGTGGGCTCGGCGACGAGCCGCCAGGCTGGGCGGTCGCCGCCGCCACCCTGGCGGTGGCCGCCCTGTTCCAACCCGCCCGCCGCCGCATCCAGCAGGCCGTCGATCGGCGATTCGACCGGCGCAAGTACGACGCGGCCAAGACCATCGAGAGGTTCAGCGGCCGGCTCCGCGACGAGCTGGACCTGGACACCCTGTCGGGGGAGCTGCTGGCGGTGGTCGACCAGAGCATGCAGCCGACGGTGGCGTCGCTGTGGCTACGACCCTCACCCAGGGGCCACGCCGAACCCAAGCCTTCCCAAGAACCCTAGGCCTGGGTCCGCCGCCCAGTTCGGCCGGCTCGTCGTCTCAATGGCTTGACAGAGGAACCATTCTGAACAGCCCTACGTCGGCGCCCTCGGCTCCCAGCCGGGGCGCTGGCCTTACAGCCGCTAACGGAATGCGTAGGTCTGCTGGCGTGGTAGGCCAGGTCCCTGGTGCTGCTGGGCGTCGCTGAAGGCGAGCGGCGGCGTGCTGCGGTCACGGTCGGGGGTGCTCAGGTTGGGGTTGCTGGGCTTGGAGGCCGGCGAGGAAGGTGCGGATGCCGAACTGGAACTGGTCGTCGGTGGAGATCAGGGCCAGCAGCGCGGCCAACTCGACGGTGTGG
>DASQWY010000523.1:0-3494 GCA_035640005.1 Actinomycetes bacterium | reverse complement strand
CGGTTTGCCGCCTACGAGGGCAACCGGAACGCGGTGGTATTCCTCGACTTCTGCCGCCGGCTGCTTGTCGACGCGAGCGGGCCGGTGTTCTTGGTGTTGGACGGCCATCCGGTGCACCGCTCCAACGCCGTCAGGCAGTTCGCCGCCTCGACCGGCGGGCGGCTGCGGCTGTGCTTCCTGCCGGGCTACTCCCCGGAGCTGAACCCCGATGAGTGGGTGTGGGCGTGGAAGAACATCAAGCACGACCGTGTCGGCCGCGCCGGCGTCAGCAGCCCCGATGACCTGAAGGCCAAGGCGCTGGCGGCGTTGCACCGGCTGCAAAGGCTCCCGCACATCGTGCAGGGCTTCTTCCGCGATCCGAGCCTGCGCTACATCACCGCCTGAACGGTCCACTTACTTATTTCGCCTTGGTAGCTTGGCCTGATGACGCCTCGCCGATGCGCGCGGCGCCTTCAGGGATGTTGCCTCGCGTCCCCAATCCACTAGCCTGTCGCTCATGGGCAACAAGGCCGGCACGACGCTCCACAAGGCCATTGGCCTCCAGCTTCGGAGAATGCGCGAACGCGATGGGCTTGTCCAGGACGACATCGCCCGCCGGGCTCGGGGCGTTGGGCTGGCGTGGACTCAGGCGACCGTCGCAGCGGTCGAGGCTGGGCGCCGAGCGATCGACCTTCCCGAGCTGCTCCTGCTCACGGCCGTCTACGACGCGCCATTGACCACCTTCTTCCAAGGACGAGAACGCGTGCAGTTGACCGAGAGGGCGTGGGCCGACCTCGACGCCCTCGATCGGCTCATCCAAGGAGGCAAGCTCCAGATGACCGAGGTCGAGGCGCCGATCCACAAGTGGTATGAACCAGACCGGCGCAACTCCGTGATCGGCAGCACCGACCATGGGCCGGCCCCCCAGGCCAGCCGGAACAGCCTGCGCCCGCCAGCGGATCTGGCCTCGCAGCTGGCGGACCCCCGCCTGCGAGACCTGGAGGACGCCGAGCAGGCAGGCCACGGTGACGCCGAGATGAAGGCGGCGGTCCGTCTGGGGGTCACCAGCGGCGACGTCGCCAGGACCTCCCACGTCCTGTGGGGACGTAGCCTCACCGCCGAGCGCGACGCCCGCTTGGCCGAGACGGCGCCCGCGCATGCGTCACGCAAGACGTTGCAGACCCTTCGGGGTCACGTCACCCGCAGCATGCTCGCCGAGCTCCGCTCGGTGCTCAAGGACGAGTAGCTGGAAGCTCAGCATCTTCCGCGTTCGCTAGGCTTCCTCGGCTTCGGCGCCCCAGCGACAGCTGCGATCCTCAACGTCCCCTGCCGCCGTAGTCGTCCCGCTGCCAGCTCAGCTCCCGCGCCATGGCAAGCCAGGCATGCGCCTGGGCGAGCTTGAGCTCAGCGCGCCGCAGGTGCTTCTCGATGTCGATGTTGGACCTGCCCTCCTGAGCATCGATCTCGTCGTAGAGCGCCTCGCCGCTCCGGAGCGCCTCGTAGCCGCGCCGCATGGCCTCGTCCCAGGTCAGCTCCGTCCACTCCGACATGGCTCACCGCCTCCTCGCCAGGTCCACCAGCACCTTCCGCCGATGGAACGACGGCTGCGAACCGAGTATCGCAAGTGGAGCCGGTCACCGGTCACCGACCCAAGCCCCGCGAGCGCGGTGACCCGGGCCGAATCGGCGACCATGACCAGTCGCCGCTGTCTGCGGCGCCGCTGGCGTCGGCAGGCACGAACGCGAACCCGCAAACCGGGCACCGGAAGCCATCGTTGGGCTGGACCAGCAGCTTGGGGCGCAGCTGCCAGTCGCAGCACCCACAGCGAGCACCGATGCTCCTCGGCGCACCGCCTTGAGCATTACCGCTCCACCGCCCGCTGCGGAGCGTCACGCGGCCGAGTGGTCCTGATGATCGACCGCCCCCCCAGCGCCGGTCGGCGGGGCGAGCGCCGTGCCTGCTGCAGCCCGTCGACCAGGACGTCGAGGCCGGCGGTGAACCGCTGGTCGCGGTTGTCGACCCAGACGTGCTCGCCGAGGGCGACCAGGGCGGGGAAGCGGTCGGCCGGCAATGCGCGGAAGAACTGGTGCAGCTGCGCCCTGGTGGCGGGGTCGCGGACGCGCTGCTCGTTGACGGAGGTGGGGGGGCTGCTGACGGCAAAGCCGACGGTGTAGTCGAGCAGGAGGAAGAAGGCCAGGCCGGCCTCGCGGTCACCGAACCCGGCAGCCTGCAGCGGCCCCAGGAACGCCTCGGCCAGGGCGAGGGAGTGCGGCCCAAGCGGGTCGCGGGTCTTGAGGATCCCGGCGACCCCGGGATGGTCCTCCAGCACCGCTCGCAGCCGGTGGGCGAGGACCTTGAGCTGCTCGGTCCAAGGCGGGGGCTGGTCGAGCTTGAGGTCGAGCTCGAGGTGGTAGTCGACCTCGGCGAGCACGCCGTCAAGGACCAGGTCCTGCAGTTGCTCCTTGTTGCGGACGTGGCGGTACAGCGCCCCGGGCACGACCCCCAGGCGCGCGGCCAAGGCGCGCATGGTCAGCGCCTGGACGCCCTCCTCGGCGATGACCGCGAGCGCCTCGCCGACCACGCGCTCACGCGACAGCGGGGGACGGCGGCGATCCTCGTCGGCCATGGGCGCGTTGAACCACAAGGAGCGTGACTCCCAGTCCGTCGCGTGCTGGTTGACTGACGCCTCCGCTCGCTCCTTCACGTTCACTCCTCTGAACAGTAACCTTGACAGTGAACGACGTTTACCATAGAGTGCACTCACTCGGCAAGTGAATCCCGTTCACGCACCTGGACTGCGTCGTCCCCGAGCCGCCGGACCGCCGCCGCGGCCCACGCCCGAGGAGGACGACATGCTCAGGACGCAATGGGACCCGTTCGAGGACCTGCGCAGCGCGCAGGACGAACTGAACCAGATGAACCCGACCCTGGCCCACGCGCTCGGCCTGCACGGCCAGCGGCAGGGCGCCGCCGCGGCCAGCACGCCAGCCTGGGCGCCGGCGCTGGACATCTCCGAACGCAAGGACGCCTACCTGGTGACCGTCGAGCTGCCCGGGGTCGAGGCCGACGACCTCCAGGTCACCCTCGAGGACGGCCTGCTGACCATCCAGGGTGAGCGGCACTTCGCCCATGACTCCTCCGAGCAGCACTTCCACCGGGTCGAGCGCCGCTACGGCGCCTTCCGCCGCGCGATCACCCTGCCCGCCCACGTGCTGGCGGACAAGGTCCAGGCCACCGTCCAGGACGGCGTGGTGCAGATCCTGGTGCCCAAGGCCGAGGAGGCCAAGCCCAAGCGCATCCAGGTGCGCCCCGGTCGCCAGAACGTTCCTGCAGCAGCCGGTGAGCAGGGCACCGCGCCCAGTTGAGGGCGAGCGGGGCGTGGCCGGCTGGCCACGCCCCGGCTGCTCTCCACGGGAAAACTGGCTGGTCCCGCGGTAGCGGTACCGGTCAAGAAGGGCAGAAGGAATGAATGGGTTGCTGACCATCCTCGTCGTGCTGGTGGTGCTGGCGCTGTT
>DASQWY010000522.1:0-6435 GCA_035640005.1 Actinomycetes bacterium | reverse complement strand
CTGGAGACGGACACGACCTTGAGGGGGCTGCGGGTGAAGGGTGCGGCGGTCGATGGGGCGACCATGGCGAGCGTGAACGCACCCGCCAGGGCAACGAGTCGGATCATGGTTCGTGAGCGCATCGGCGCGCCTCCCTCGCTCGCCGGGTCCGTACGGATCGCAAACCGCGCGGGCCGGCCGGATCGTTACCGGACCCGGCCGCGCGCAGTTGCTCGGCGAGTCGCCTGGACCGTGGCCGGTCCGGCCCCTAGACTCGTCATCCATGACCGACCTGGACGAGCAGGGTCGCCCGGAACCTCCCCTCGCCGGCGACGAGGCCGCCACCCTGCTTGGCTTCCTGGACTTCCAGCGCGCGACCCTGGCGTGGAAGTGCTCGGGGCTGGACGCGGCCGGGCTGGCGGCGACGATCGGCGCCTCGTCGATGACCCTGGGTGGGATGCTCAAGCACCTGGCCCACGTCGAGGACAGCTGGTTCTCCCGGTCGCTGTTCGGGCGGGACCGGCAGCCCCCGTGGGACACGGTGGACTGGCAGGCCGACCCCGACTGGGACTGGCACTCGGCCGCCGAGGACACCCCCGAGCAGCTCCGTGCGCTCTGGCAGGAGGCGGTGGCCCGCTCCCGCTCCCTGGTCGCCGAGGCGCTGGCCGACGGCGGCCTGGGGCGGCCGGCCCGGCGCACCTGGCCCGACGGTCGGGCACCCAGCCTGCGGTGGATCCTGTGCCACATGATCGAGGAGTACGCGCGGCACAACGGCCACGCCGACCTGCTCCGGGAGTCGGTGGACGGGCTCACCGGGGAGTAGCCGCCGGGCGGGCGGCGCGCTCGGCCGCCTGATCGCCACGCCGGGACGGTGCCCGATGCGAGCGCGGCGATGGGGGCCGGTGCTGGGCCGGCCCCCATCGATCAGGCGGTCGCTAGCAGCCGGGCAGGCGGATGCTGGCGATGCGGGTCTGCCAGCCGCGACCCGAGGTCGTCCGGTAGTACTCGTTGACGTACCAGAACGTGCAGTTGTCGGGGTCGAGGTTCATCGAGGTGTAGTCGCCCCAGCGGGCGAACGGGTCGGTCTGCGACCCGGAGCCGTTGGCGATTTCGCCCTCCCCCTGCGGCATCTGGCCGAGCGGGTCGCCGGCCAGCCGGCCGGTGTAGCGGATGCCGGGGAACACCGTGGTGCCGTTGGAGACGCTGTAGCCGAGGGCCATGTTGCCCTGCCTGTCCTGGGCGATGCTGCCCATCCAGCGGTTGACGCCGTCGTCCGGCGCGTAGGTGCCCTGCTGGTAGACGAACGGATGGTCGCCCGGCCGGCGCAGCTCGTACCAGCGGGCCCCGGCGATCCCCTTCCGCGCCTCCACCGACTGGTTGGTGACCAGCGACTCGTAGGTGCCGAAGTTTCGGTAGGCGAGCCGCCAGGTCGGCCGTTGCCGGTAGGAGAGGATGTCGATCTTCTGCTTGGTGTCCGGCTGCGGGATGCAGTTGCGGGAGCCCGCCGGGGTGCACGGGAATGCCGAGTCGAACTCGGCCACACGGATCTGGGCGGACTGGAAGAACGAGGCGGTCGGGCTCGCGCCCCACGACACCTGGAACTGGAACACGTTGATGGCGTCGAAGGGCGCCCGGTAGGGGCCGTCATCGTCCTGGGTGCCGACGAAGTAGTTGGGGCTGCCGGCGGGAGGCTGGCGGTTGCCGTCCAGGTCGGAGGGGAGCCAGCCGTCGCCGGTGATCCAGGGCGTCGAGCCCGGCGGGGTCAGGAACGACACCACCCTCGCGGCAGGATCGCCGACCAGCATCTTCCTGCGCTCCAGCGCGTAGGTCCCGATCCCGGCGAAGCTGTCGTCGGGGGCGAACTCGCGGGTGGCCAGGAAGTAGGCGTTCGGCCAGACGCCGTACTTGGGATAGTCGGGGAAGTTCAGGCCGGTGGAGAACGCGTACCGGAAGTAGCTGCCGGTCGCGTCCGGCGTCGTCGACACCGCCACGCAGTTGTAGTAGGTCGGGCCGTTGGTGGTGAACTGCGTCAGGATCCACCGGTCGGCGATCTGGTCGTACAGCACGATCGGGTCGCCGCTGATGTCCTCGCAGTCCGGGACCGCGAAGCCGGCCCAGATGGTGGCCAGGCTGAGCGGGCCGAGCAGGCGCGTGCCGGTCTTGGAGTAGACCGCCCAGACCAGGTTGACCATCTCGACGTACTGGGTGGGGCTGACGTCGCCGACCGGGTCGGGCGGGATCGGGATGCCGCCGAGCAGCGCCTGGTTGTCGGCGCCGCTCAGCCCCTCGAAGCTCGCCGACGGGGCGGGGATCTCCGCGGCGGCCGTAACCGTGGCGGCCGACTGCAGGGCGGCGTCGCCTGTGTAGCCGTGGTCCCGCACGGCCGGTCCGCGCTCGGCGGGCAGCGTCGCCCGGCCGCGCACGGCGGGCGCCCGGGCGGCGAGCGCGCGCATGGACGGCGAGACGTCGAAGGCGGCCGCCCTGGCGAACCTCGCCTTGGGGCCGCTCGGCGCCGCCGCGACCGCGGGTGCGGTGGCGAGCAGACCGGCCACCAGCAGGCCGGCCACCAGCAGGCCGATTGGTCTTGTCCGGATCCGCGAGGCCATCGTTGGGCTCCTTCCCGGTCGTGGTGCCCGACGGGTGCTTCGCCCAGGTGGACCGCGGATGGCCGCGTCGAGCGGCGACCACCGGAACGTGGCGCTCATTAGGTCACGGTCGGGTTCAGCAAACCAGCCTTCACCTCGGAGGCCGGTTAGGGCAGAATTTTCTGATTGCCTCCCTGGCGGTGGGGACAAGCTTCTCGAACCAGCTTCGGGTACAGACTCTGCACTGGCGGCCGGGCCGGGCGGGCTGGAAACTGCTACCCGACCCGAACACCGCGACCCCGTGCCCGAGGAGGCTCACCCGTGGCGACCACCGCTCCCGCTCCCCCGGCAGGCGTCGAGCGCCTGCGCGGACGCCTGCGGGGTGAGCTGCTCACCCCGTCCGACCCCGGCTACGAGCAGGCCCGCCGGCTGTGGAACGCGGCCATCGACCGCCGCCCGGCGCTGATCGTCCGCTGCGCCGGCGCCGCCGACGTGCTCGCCGGCGTCGAGTTCGCCCGCACGGCCGGCCTGCCGCTGGCGGTGCGCGGCGGCGGCCACAGCGTGGCCGGCACGGGCAGCTGCGACGGCGGCCTGGTGCTGGACTGCTCGCCCATGAAGGCCGTGCGGGTCGACCCGGCCGAGCGCACCGCCTGGGCCGAGCCGGGGCTGCTGTGGGGCGAGCTGGACCACGAGACCCAGGCGTTCGGGCTGGCCACCACCGGCGGGATCGTGACCCACACCGGCATCGCCGGGCTCACCCTCGGCGGCGGCATCGGCTGGCTGATGCGTCGCGCCGGGGCCACCTGCGACAACCTGCTGGCGGCGGAGGTGGCCACCGCCGACGGCCGGCTGGTGCGCGCCAGCGAGCGGGAGCACCCGGAGCTGCTGTGGGGGCTGCGCGGCGGCGGCGGCAACTTCGGGGTGGTCACCGGCTTCAGCTACCGCCTCCACCAGGTCGGCCCGGCGGTGCTGGCCGGGCCGCTGCTGCACGCCGCCGACGACGCCGCCGAGCTGCTGCGCTTCTACCGCGACTTCGTGCGGGAGGCGCCCGACGAGTTCTCCTCGGTGCTGAACCTGCGCTACGCCCCGCCGCTGCCGTTCATCCCGGAGCGGCTGCACGGCGCCCCGGTGGTCACCGTGGCGGTCCTCTGGGCCGGGCCGCTGGAGGAGGGCGAGCGGTTCCTGGAGCCGCTGCGCCGCTACGGCCGGCCACTGCTGGACCTGGTGACGGTCAAGCCGTACGCCGAGCACCAGCGCACCTTCGACGCCACCGTGCCGCACGGCCTGCGCTACTACTGGAAGTCGGAGTACCTGGAGGACCTGTCCGACGCGGCCGTGGAGGCGCTGGCCGCCAACGCCTGGCAAAGCCGCTCGCCGCGCTCCTACACGATCGTGTTCCAGCTGGGCGGGGCGCTGGCCCGGCCGGGCCCGGACGCCGGCGCCTTCAACGGCCGGCGCGCCGGCTACGCGGTCAACATCAACGCGGCCACCACCCCCGACGACGACGCCGACTACGACGCCCAGGCGGCCTGGGCGCGGGCGTCCTGGGCGGCGCTGCGGCCGCTGTCGGCCGGGGTGTACGCCAACTTCCTGTCGGCCGACGACGCCGACCGGGTCCGCGCCGCCTACGGTCCCGCCTGGGACCGGCTGGTGGCCTGCAAGCGCGCCTGGGACCCCGACAACCTGTTCCGGGTCAACCAGAACGTCCCGCCCGCCTGAGGGCGCTCCGGGCAGCGGGACAGGCCCGCGCCGAGATGGGACACTAGCGCCGGATCGAGCCGACAGGAGGCGACCATGGCGCTCATGGACCCGGCGCAGTGGACGGGGAGGATCGCGAGCGGCGGCTGGGTGACCCCGGCCGGCGGCGAGTACCCGGTGGTGGAGCCCGCCACCGGCGCGGAGCTCGGCCGCCTCGGCAGGGCCGACGCTGAGGACGTCAAGCGCGCCTGCGAGCGGGCCGCGGCCGCGCAGGCCGACTGGGCGCGGACCCCCCACGAGCAGCGGTCGGCCGTGCTGCGGCGCGCCGGGCAGCTGTTCGAGGAGCAGGCCGCCGAGGTGCACTGGTGGATCGTGCGCGAGACGGGCGGCATCCCCGCCAAGGCGGAGTTCGAGACCTACGTCGCCAAGGGCGAGTGCTACGAGGCGGCCGCCCTCCCCTCGCACCCGTACGGCCGGCTGCTGCCGTCGCCGCAGCCGCGGCTGAGCCTGTCGCGCCGGCTGCCGGCCGGGGTGGTGGCGGTGATCGCCCCGTTCAACTTCCCGGTGATCCTGTCGATCCGCTCGGTCGCGCCCGCGCTGGCGCTCGGCAACGCGGTGGTGCTCAAGCCGGACCCGCGCACCGCGGTCTCCGGCGGGGTCGCGATCGCCCGCATCTTCGAGGAGGCGGGCCTGCCCGAGGGGCTGCTGCACGTGCTGCCCGGCGGCGCCGAGACCGGGCAGGCGCTGGTGACCGACCCGCACGTGCGGGTGGTGGCGTTCACCGGCTCGACCCGCGCCGGCCGCATGGTCGGCGAGCTGGCCTCCCGCCACCTCAAGCGGACGCTGCTGGAGCTGGGCGGCAACTCGGCGCTGGTGGTGCTGGACGACGTCGACCTCGACAAGGCGCTGAGCGCCGCCGCCTTCGGCTCCTTCTTCCACCAGGGGCAGATCTGCATGACCACCGGCCGCCACCTGGTCCACGAGCGCGTCGCCGACGCCTACGTCGCCGGGCTGGCCGAGAAGGCCGAGCACCTGCCGGTCGGCGACCCGGCCGGCGGGCAGGTCGCGCTCGGCCCGGTCATCGACGCCGGCCAGCGCGACAAGGTCCACGGGCTGGTCACCGCCAGCGTCGACGCCGGCGCCCGCCTGGCCGCCGGCGGCACCTACGAGGGGCTGTTCTACCGGCCGACGGTGCTGGCCGACGTGACCACGCAGATGCCCGCCTACGCCGAGGAGGTGTTCGGCCCGGTGGCGCCGGTGCTGACCTTCTCGACCCTGGAGGAGGCGGCCCGGCTGGCCGCCGGCAGCGAGTACGGGCTGTCGCTGGGCATCCTCACCCGCGACGTCATGAAGGCCCTGGACCTGGCGGCGCGGATCCCCTCGGGCGCCGTCCACATCAACGACCAGACCGTCAACGACGAGCCGAACATCCCCTTCGGCGGCGTCGGGGTGTCGGGCACCGGCGGCCGCCTGGGCGGCGCCGAGGCCAACCTGGAGGCGTTCACCGAGCAGCAGTGGGTGACCATCCGCAGCGAGATCGCGCCGTCGCCGTTCTGACGCGGTCCCGTTCAGTCCCGGCCGGGCGGGGAACCCGCGGCGGCCCGCACGAACAGCCTGCCACCCGCGAACGTGCCGCCAAGAGCGCCGAGCAGCAGGGCGACGGCCACGATCACGCCCCACACCCGGTCCCACAGCGAGTCCAACCGCGCTCGATGGGGGTCGTTGGGATCGTAGCGGACCTTGACCGCGTCACCGACGCTGTGGGTGCCCCCCACCTTGCTCGTGAACACGACGACCTGCTCGCGCGCGGTGAGGAAGCGCACGACAACAGCGGGAGCAGCGCCCACAGGGTGGCGCCAAGGCCCAGGCGCCTGTCGGACGCTCCAGGTGCCGAAGACCCTGGCGTGGCAGTCAAGTCAGTAGGTCCAGACCCCGACCTTGTGCTCGTCCAGGTCGCGCATGACCAGCTGGCCGTGCCGGGCGGGCACGTCGAACACCAGCCAGCCGGTAGCGGACGGGGACGGAGGTCCCCGGGTCGGGCTCGGCTTGGGAGCCCAGCGCCGAGGTGAACACCACCTGGCGGCCGCCCGGCGCGCCGAACCGCACCACCGGGCGATAAGGGTAGTAGGTGGAGCCGTCGCGGGCCTGGTGCGTCTCCAGTTTCGCGCCCACG
>DASQWY010000521.1:0-2876 GCA_035640005.1 Actinomycetes bacterium | reverse complement strand
GGGCGGCGCAGGAGCGGGTGACCGTCGCCGTGCTCGACCCCGGCCAGGCGGCGGCCCTGCCCCCCGCCGACCCCGGCCTGGACCTGCGCGTGCGCGCCCTGCTCGCCCCCGCCCCGGACGGCTGGCGGCGGCTCCGGGCGGGTCCGCCCTGAACTGCCGGAACGTGATAGTTTGCCGGCTCCCGCGGCACACGAGGAGCCGGAATGAAGCTGTCGGTGGTCGTCCCCTTCTACAACGAGCTGCGGACCCTGCCGACCGTGATCGACCGGCTGCTGGCGGTCGACTTCGCCGCGCTCGGCCTGGAGACCGAGCTGGTCTTCGTGGACGACGGCTCCACCGACTCCGGCCGCAGCCTGCTGGATCCGCTGCCGCGCCAGGACGTGCGCCTGCTGGTGCACCGGCGCAACCGCGGCAAGGGCGCGGCGGTCAAGACCGGGCTGGAGGCGGCCACCGGCGACATCCTCTGCATCCAGGACGCTGACCTGGAGTACGACCCGCGCGACCTGCCCGCCCTGATCCAGCCGATCCTCGACGGCGAGTTCGAGGTCGTCTACGGCAACCGCTTCCGGGGCAGCGCCGCCGGCCTCTACTACACCCACAGGGTCGCCAACCGGCTGCTCAACCTGATGGTCAACGTGGCCTTCAACCGCTACCTGTCGGACGTCTACACCGGCTACAAGGTGTTCACCCGCCAGGCGTTCCAGGGGCTGCGGCTGACCTCCCGGACCTTCACCGTGGAGATGGAGCTGACCAGCCACTTCCTCCGCAAGGGCCTGGTCATCTTCGAGGTGCCGATCTCCTACCGGGCCCGCACCTACGCCGAGGGCAAGAAGATCCACTTCTCCGACGGGTTCCGCGCCGCCGGCGCGGTGCTGCGCTACCGGCTGCGGCCGGCGCCGCGGCCGACCGGCCCGGCCGCCCACCGCGCGCCGGACGCGCCCGGGGTGATGCGCGCGGTCGAGGGCGGCCCCACCATCCACGCCCTCGGCCTGGAGGACCTGGCCGCCGCCCACCGCTACCGCCGCTACCTGCACGGCCTGCTCGCCCCCTGGCTGGGCTCCTCGGTGCTGGAGGTCGGCGCCGGCCTCGGCGACTTCTCGGCCGAGCTGCTGGACCGGCGGCGGCTGGTGGTCAGCGACCACGACCCGATCTGCGTGCGCGCGCTCGACGAGCGCTTCGGCGACCGCCCGGGCGTGGAGGTGGTCGCCGCCGACCCGCCGCAGCTGAAGGTCTCCCCGCCGGTCGACACGGTGGTGGCGGTCAACGTGCTGGAGCGGCTGGAGGACGACGTGGCCGCCCTGCGGGCGCTGGCCGGCAACGCCGTGCCGGGCAGCGGCCGCCTGCTGCTGATCGTGCCGGGCTACCCGGGCCTGCGCGGCGCCTTCGACGAGGCCCTCGGGCACGTGCGCCGCTACACCCCCAACCGCTTGCGGGCCGCGGTGGAGGCGGCCGGGCTGCTGCCCGAGGAGGTCCGCCCGGTCAACCTGCTCGGCGGGGTCGCCTGGTGGGCGGCGGTGCGGGTCGGCCGCCAGGGCCGCCCGACCCCGACCCTGGTGCGCCTGTACGACCGCCTGGTGGTCCCGGCCGAGCGCCTGCTGGAACGCCGCCTGCGCCCGGCCTTCGGCCAGTCGATCCTGTGCGTCGCCCGGGTCCCCGCCGCCGAGGAGGGGTAGGTCGGGGTCAGCGGCCGGTGGCCTGGCTGCCGACCGGACCGCGCCGGGGTTCGGCGCGGGAGCGGCGGTGGTCGACCAGGGTCCGCAGGGTGGCCAGGCCGTAGCGGACCGAGCGCCGGAAGTTGACCGAGCTGGCCTCGGCGAAGTAGCGGGTGGGGACGGCGACCTCGCCGATGCGGAAGCCGGCGCGGACGACCTGGCCGACCAGCTGCTGGTCGAACACGAAGTCGTCGGAGTTGGCGCGGTAGTCGATCGTCTCCAGCAGCCTGCGGGAGTAGGCCCGGAAGCCGGTGTGGTACTCCGACAGCCGCAGCCGGTAGGAGCGGTTCTGCAGCCCGGTCAGGAACCGGTTGGCCACGTACTTCCAGCGGGGCATGCCGCCGGCCAGCGGGTCGCCGAGGAAGCGGCTGCCGAGCATCATGTCGGCGTCGCCGCCCAGGATCGGCGCGATCAGCTCGGGGATGCGGGTGGCGTCGTACTGGTAGTCGGGGTGCAGCATCACCACCACGTCGGCCCCCTCGGCCAGGGCGGTGTCGTAGCAGGTCTTCTGGTTGCCGCCGTAGCCAGTGTTCTGCCGGTGGACGACCACCTGCAGGTCGAGCAGCTCGGCCACTGCCACAGTGTCGTCCGCGGAGACGTCGTCGACCAGGATCACGTGGTCGACGACCTCGCCGGGGATGTCGCGGTAGGTCCTGACCAGGGTCCTGGCGGCGTTGTAGGCCGGCATGACCACGACCACCTTCGGTCGTGACGGGCTGCTGGGCATGGCGGACCTGCCTACGTCGGTGCGGACGGCTGCGCCGGATGGTAGTCAATCGGCGCGGTCGCAGGCGAGGCGCCGCCCGGCAGCCGGTACAGGCTCACCTCCTCGCGGCCCCAGCGCACCCGGGCGAGCGGGGCCAGCCCGGCGCCGGCGGGCAGCAGCCTGCCGGTCGGGTCGGCGGCGCCGCCGACCAGCAGGTGGGTGACGCCGAGGCGGCCGGCCGGGTCGCGGACGTTGGCGCCGGCGGGCGGCCACGGGGTGAGCGCGCCGAGCCGGGTGTCGAACAGCAGGGTCGGCGCGTAGGCGCCCAGCACCACCGCACCGGCCGGCAGCGCCGCGGCCAGCACCCGCTGGTCCCGCTCCCGCTGCTCCCCGGCGCCGAGCGCGCCGGCCAGGTAGCGGGCCGCCCCGGGCCCGGCCACCGCCAGCGCCAGCACCAC
>DASQWY010000520.1:0-7777 GCA_035640005.1 Actinomycetes bacterium | reverse complement strand
GCGCAACCTGGCCAAGAGCGTCACGGTGGAGTAGCCCCCATGCCGTACGACCTGGACCCCGAGCAGTCGGTCAGCATCGCCGCCGTCTTCCTGTTCATCGACGCCGCCTTCCTCGGGTTCCCGATCCTGCAGGTGCTGCTCGACGGCGGTGTCCCGTCGCCGCTGGCGATCGCGTTGCTCGCCGGGCTGGTCGCCGCCGGGGTCGGCCTGCTCAGGGGGCTGCGCTGGGCGTGGTGGCTGGCGGTGGTCACGGTCGGCCTGTTCGCCCTGCTGCACGTGCTCGGCGTCAACCTGCTCGCGCTGCTGATCGACGCGCTGGTGCTGTTCCTGCTGACCCGGCCGTCGACCCGGGCGAGGTTCGGCATCCGATGATCGTCGGGGTCGGGGTCGACGCGGTCGAGATCGCCCGCATCGGCCGCGCCCTGCAGCGCCACCCCCGCTTCCGCCACCGCGTGTTCACCAAGGCGGAGCAGGCCGCGGCCGAGCGCCGCGGCGTCGGCGCGGTCGCCTACTTCGCCAAGCGCTGGGCGGCCAAGGAGGCCACCTCCAAGGCGCTGGGGGTCGGCTTCTCCGGCTACAGCTACACCGAGATCGAGGTCGTCAACCTCCCCTCCGGAGCCCCGACCGTCCGGGTCAGCGGCGAGCTGGCCGCCTGGGCCAGCCAGCTCGGCGCCATGCGCTGGCACGTGTCGCTGTCCGACACCGCCGACCTCGCCTTCGCCACCGTGGTGATCGAAGGCCCCGACGACTACCCGCGCCGGCCGCCCGGGCCGCCGCCGTGGGTGCGGCGCCGGCTGGCGCGGCGGGCCGGAGGGGACGCGTGATCCCACTCGTCACCGTCGCCGCCATCCAGGCGGCCGACGCGGACGCCGCCGCGGCGGGCGTGCCGGTCGCCACGCTGATGGGCCGCGCCGGCGCGGCCGTCGCGCGGGCGGCCGCCGAGCTGCTCGACGGCCTGGCCGGGCGGCGGGTGGTGGCGCTGGCCGGCAAGGGCCACAACGGCGGCGACGCGCTGGAGGCGCTGGCCCGGCTGGCCCGGCGCGGCGCCGGCGCCGAGGCGCTGGTCAGCGGCGACCCCGCGGCCCTGCAGGGCGAGGTGGCGCGCTGCGCCGCGCTGGTGCGGGCCGCTGGCGGGCGCGTGCGCGCCTTCGACGCCGCCCTGGCCGGCCGGCTGCTTGGGAGCGCCGACCTGGTGCTGGACGGGCTGCTCGGCACCGGCTCCGCCGGCGCGCCCCGCGGCGTGGTCGCCGAGGCGATCGCCGCCGCCAACCGCTGCCGGGCGCCGGTGGTGGCGGTCGACATCCCCTCAGGCGTCGACGGCGGCAGCGGCGCGGTCGCCGGCGAGGCGGTCACCGCCGCCGTCACCGTCACCTTCCAGGCGGCCAAGCCCGGGCACGTGCTCGCCCCCGGCAGCGGGCGGGTCGGCCGCCTGCGGGTCGCCGACATCGGCCTGCCGCTGGCGCCGGGCCGCTGGGGCATCAGCGAGGCGGCCGACCTGTCCGCCCTGGTGCCCGTCCCCCGCGCCGAGCTGCACAAGCGCTCCAGGGGGGTGCTGCTGCTGGTCGGCGGCAGCGCCGGCATGGGCGGCGCCGCCACCCTGATGGGCCGCGCCGCGCGGCGGGCGGGCACCGGGCTGCTGGTGCTGGCCGTGCCCGCGCCGGTCGCCGACCGGGTGGCCGCGGCCGTGCCCGAGGCGCTCACCGTGGCCCTGCCCGACGAGCACGGCGCCATCACCCCCGCCGCGGTGGACGCCTGCAAGCGCTGGCTGGACGAGGCGGGCGCGCTCGGGGTCGGGCCCGGCCTCGGCCGTTCCCAGGCCACCCAGGAGGCCGTGCGCGGCCTGCTGGCCGCCTTCGGCAAGCCGGCGGTGGTCGACGCCGACGGGCTGTTCGCGCTCGGCACCGGCGGGCCGCTGGCCGAGCGGCGCGCGCCGACCCTGGTCACCCCCCACGACGGCGAGTTCGCCCGGCTGGCCCCCGACGCCGAGGGCAGCCGGCTGGAGCGGGCGTCCCGCCAGGCCGCCGCCTGGGGCGCCACCGTGCTGCTCAAGGGCGACCACACGGTGGTCGCCGACCAGGAAGGCCGGCTGGCGGTCAACCCGACCGGGGTGCCGTCGCTGGCCACCGGCGGCACCGGCGACGTGCTCACCGGCCTGACCGGATCGCTGCTCGCCCAGGGCCTGCGCCCGTTCGACGCCGCCCGCCTGGGCGCGTTCGTCCACGGCCGCGCCGGCGCGCTGGCCGCCCGCGACCTCGGCCCGGTGTCGGTGGCCGCGGGGGACGTGGCCGACCACCTGCCGGCCGCCCTCCAGGAGCTCGCCAGGGAGGCGGCGGGCTAGTGGCCGGCGGCGGGCGCAAGCGGCCGGCGGCCGGCAGGCGGGCCGCCAAGAAGGCCGCCCCGCCGTCGCTGACCGTCCGCGGGGTCGGCCTGGTCGCCGGCGGCCTGCTGCTCGGCATCGGCGCCGGGGTCGCGGTCGAGCGCGCCATCGTCGGCCACGACCGCCGCCGCGAGGACCCCGAGGCCGGCGAGCCGTTCGGCGAGCTGCGCGGCACCCCCGCCACCGTGGTCAGCCACGACGGCACCCGCCTGCACGTCGAGGAGCTCGGCGCCGGGCCGTGCCTGCTGTTCTCCCACGGCTTCTCGCTCACCCAGGACGCCTGGCACTACCAGCGGCGCGACCTGCCGGCCGGGTTCCGCTGCGTGTTCTTCGACCAGCGCGGCCACGGCCGCTCCGGCCGGCCCCGCCGCGACGACTACTCGCTGGACGCGCTGGCCGGCGACCTGAAGGCGGTGCTGGACTGGACCGGCGAGCAGCGGGTGGTGGTGGTCGCCCACTCCATGGGCGGCATCGCCAGCCTGCACTTCGCGCAGCGCTTCCCGGAGGAGGTCGGCGCCCGCGTGGCCGGCCTGGTGCTGGTCGACTCCACCTACGCCGACGCCCTCAAGGGCATGACCGCCGCGCTGACCGCCAGGGGCGCGGCCAAGGCGCAGCGGGCGGTGATCACCGCCGCGTTCAGCTTCATCGGCGCCGACCCGATCCGCGCCAACCAGCTGCGCCGGCGCGGCAGCGACCTCGGCTACCTCGGCACGCGGCTGTTCGGCTTCGGCTCCAACCCCTCCCCCAGCCAGGTGGCCTTCGTCGACCGGCTGCTGGCCGGCACCGACGTGGAGGTCTGGGCCAAGGTGTTCCCCAGCCTGGTCGACTTCGACCTCTCCGACGGGCTGGCAGCCCTGGACCTGCCGGTCCTGGTGGTGGTGGGGGACAAGGACCGGCTCACCCCGGTCGCCTCCGCCCGGCACATGGCCGAGCACATCCCCGGCGCCCGCCTGCTGGTGCTGGAGGACGCCGGGCACTGCGCGTTCCTGGAGGAGCACGAGGTGCTCGACGGCGAGCTGGCCGCGTTCGCCCGCGACGTGCTGCCGCCGGCGCGGGCGGCGGCCCGCCGCCGCCGCGGCCTCACCATCCGCCGGGCCAAGAGCTCGTGAGCCGCTGGTGAGCCTCGGCATCGCCGACCTCGCCGTCGGCCACTGGACCGACCCGGTGGGGCTGACCGGCTGCACGGTGGTGCTGCCCCCGGCCGGCAACGTCGCCGCCGCCAGCGTGCGCGGCGGCGGGCCCGGCACCCGCGAGACCGACCTGCTGCAGCCGCAGTCGCACATCGAGGCGGTCTCGGCGGTGCTGCTGAGCGGCGGCAGCGCCTTCGGCCTGGCCGCCGCGCAGGGGGTGGTCGCCTGGTGCGAGCGCAAGGGCATCGGCTACGACCGCTTCGGCCGGCCGATCCCGATCGTGCCGGCGGCGGTGCTGTTCGACCTGGCCGTCGGCGACTGGGACGCCCGGCCGGGCCCGGCCGAGGGCGAGGCCGCCTGCGAGGCGGCCAGCAGCGAGGACGGGCCGATGGGCAACGTCGGCGCCGGCACCGGCGCCACCGTCGGCAAGGTCGGCGGGCCCGAGCGGATGACCAAGGGCGGCCTCGGCTGGGCGGTGGTGGAGGCCGGCCCGGTCACGGTCGGCGCGATCGCCGCCGTCAACGCCGGCGGCGACGTGCTCGGCGAGGACGGCCAGGTGCTCGCCGGCGCCAGGG
This sequence comes from Actinomycetes bacterium, assembly GCA_035640005.1. Taxonomy (GTDB): domain Bacteria; phylum Actinomycetota; class CALGFH01; order CALGFH01; family CALGFH01; genus DASQWY01. The sequence goes on along the minus strand of DASQWY010000520.1, from coordinate 3,695 downwards.
TCCCCGGCGGGGCGCGCGAGGCCATCCGCGCCCTGCTGGCCGCCGGCCCGCCCGACCGCGAGGTGCTGCCGGAGCCGCCGCCGCCCGGCGGCAGCACCACCCTGGCCCTGGTCGCCACCAACGCCGCCCTCAGCAAGGCGCAGGTCCACCGGGTCGCGGTGCAGGCGCACGACGGCATGGCCAGGGCGATCCGGCCGGTCCACACCAGCTACGACGGCGACACCGTGTTCGCGCTGGCGGTCCCGAGGGTGGAGGCGGCCATGGACCTGGTAGCCTTCCTGGCGGAGGAGGCACTGGCCGACGCCATCCGCGCCGGGGTCCGGGCCGCCGCGCCGGTCGCGGGCATCCCGTCCGCGGCCGGCCCGGGAGGAGAGGGGGAGTAGCGTGCCGCTGTACGAGTACCGCTGCGCCGCCTGCGGGCACCAGTTCGAGGCGCTGGTGCCGGCCGGCCGCGCCGAGCAGGCCGGCTGCCCGGCCTGCGGCCACCAGGAGGTCCGCCGGCTGCTCAGCGCGTTCGCCGCCCCGCGCGGCGGCGACGGCGCGGCCGCCCCCGGCGGCGGCTGCTGCGGCGGCGCCTGCGGGAACTGCTGAAGGTGCCGACCGAGCTGGAACGGGTGGCCGCCGAGGCCGCCGCCTGCACCCGCTGCCGGCTGCACGAGGGCCGCACCCAGGTGGTGTTCGGCCAGGGAAGCCCCTCGGCCGACCTCGCGTTCGTGGGTGAGGCGCCCGGCTTCCACGAGGACCGGCAGGGGCTGCCGTTCGTCGGCCCTGCCGGCCAGCTCCTCAACCGCCTGCTCGCCGGCATCGGCCTGCGGCGCGAGGACGTCTACATCTGCAACGTGCTAAAAAGCCGGCCTCCCCGCAACCGCGACCCGCTGCCCGACGAGATCGCCGCCTGCCGGCCGTGGCTGGACGCCCAGCTGCGGATCATCGACCCGGCGGTGGTGGTCACCCTCGGCAACTTCGCCACCAGGACGCTGCTGGAGACCACCGTGGGTATCTCCCGGCTGCGCGGCCGCGTCCACCCGTTCCAGGGGCGGCTGCTGCTGCCGACCTTCCATCCGGCGGCGGCGCTGCACGCCGAGGGGCGCCGCGGCGCCGGCCCCACCCCGCTGGAGGCGATGGAGGAGGACTTCCGGGTCCTCGCCAAGCTGCTCGCCGAGCGTGCCGGCCCGCCACCCCCCAACCCCGACCCCGACGACCCGGGCGACCCGGGCGAGCCCGGCCAGCTCGGCCTCTTCTAGCCGTGGAACGGGTCCGCGTCCGCTCGGCGGACGAGGCCACCACCAGGGCGGTCGGCGCCGCCGTCGCCGCCCTGCTGCGGCCCGGCGACGTGGTCGGCCTCACCGGCGACCTCGGCGCTGGCAAGACCCGACTGGTCCAGGGGGCGGCCGCCGCCCTCGGCGTGGCCGGCCCGGTGCTGTCGCCGACCTTCATGCTGGTGCGCGAGTACGACGGCGAGCCGCCCGTCCACCACGTCGACGCCTACCGCCTGGCCGGCCCGCTGGAGCTGGAGGACCTCGGCATGGAGGAGGTGTTCCCGGCCGACGCGGTGGTGTTCGTCGAGTGGGCCGACCGGGTCGCCGCCGCCCTGCCCGACAGCTGGCTGGAGCTCAGCCTGCACACCCTGGACGACGACAGCCGCGCGATCGAGGCGCGACCCCACGGCCCCGCCTGGGCCGGCCGCGCCGACCACGTGGCCGCCGCACTGCACGCCGCCGCCTCACCCCAGCAGGCGCGCCCGTAGCCGCTCGTCGGTGGCCGCGTCGATCACCGTCCAGGCCATCGCCACCGCCCCGTCGACCACCGCCCGGTCGGCGGCCGGCTTGGCGCAGCAGGCGGTGAACTCCGGCTGGTGGTTGACGGCGGGCAGCGCGTCGATGCCGATGGTGGGGTGGATCGACGGCACCGCCAGCGACACGTTGCCCATGTCGGTGGAGCCGGCGCCCCGGTCGGGCCGGTCGCCGAAGACCCGGCCGAGCGCCTCGGCGTTGCGCCGGTAGACGCCGGCGAGCTCGTGGTCGTGGTGCATCTCCGCGTAGGGCCGCTCGGCGCCGCCGATCTCCAGGCTGGCGCCGGAGGCCAGCGCGCCCGCCTCGAAGCAGCGGGTCACCTTCGCCTGAACGCTCTTCAGCTCCTCCAGGGTGGTGGCCCGCACCATCCACCTGCCGGCCACCCGGGCGGGGATGATGTTGCTGGCGTCGCCGCCGGCGGTGACGATCCCGTGGACCCGGTCGGTGGGGCGCAGCTGCTGGCGGAGCAGGCCGATGGCGGTCTGCGCCACCACCATGGCGTCGGCGGCGTTGACGCCCAGGTGCGGGTAGGCGGCGGCGTGCGCCTCCTTGCCGGTGTAGCGGACCTCGAACTCGGTGGAGGCGATGATCGGCATCTCGGCCATCTCGTAGGGTGAGGGGTGCACCATCATGGCGGCGTGGACGCCGTCGAAGGCGCCCTGCTCCAGCAGCACGACCTTGCCGCCGCCGCCCTCCTCGGCCGGGGTGCCGAGCACGGTCAGCTCCACGCCGAGGTCGTCGGCGAGCCCGGCCAGGGCGACGCCGACCCCGGCGGCCATGGCCGCGATCACGTTGTGCCCGCAGGCGTGGCCGATCTCCGGCAGCGCGTCGTACTCGGCGCAGACCACCACCCGCAGCGGCCCCTGGCCGGTGCGGGCGGCGAACGCGGTCGGCAGGCCGCCGACCCCGCGCTCCACCCGCAGGCCGGCGCCCTCCAGCGCCTCGCACAGCCAGGCGCAGGCCCGCTCCTCCTGGAAACCCAGCTCGGGATGGGCGTGGATGCGGTGGCTGAGCGCCACCAGCCGCTCGCCGGCGCCCTCCACCCGGGCGCGGGCCGCCTGCTTCGCATCGTTGGCCATCGGCTGCACCCTACCGGAGCGGGCCGCGCGGGACCACGATGGCGCCGCCGGCGTCGTCCCCGGCGACCAGCGACGACGCCTCGCCGTGCCACCACCACCACAGCGCCACGTAGGCGCAGACGTGCGCGTCGGCCAGGTCCTCGACCGCCTTGAGGGCACGGCCGCGGCGCTGCTCCAGCCGGCGCAGCTCGCGGGCGAGCAGGCCGCCCGGGTCCAGCCGCAGCGGCGGGGTCGCCGCGGCCAGCCCGCCCAGCAGCTCCCCGAGGGCGCGCAGCCCCTGCCGGCGCTCCGCCGGCGGGCCCTTCTTGTACCGCAGCGCCCGGGCCAGGCCGCCGAGCTCCACGATGGCCGGGTGCGGGAACACCTCGATCGCCCACCAGCCGGTGGCGCGGCGCGGCTCGCGCGGTACGGTCAGGTACGGCCGCGGCGAGCCGGCGACCAGCTCCATGGCCCGCACCCTGCCGGCCAGCAGGGCCAGGTTGCTCGGCAGCGGGCCGGCCCCGAGCCGGCCGTAGCGCCGCTGCAGCTCCGCCTCGCACGCCCGCCGCGTGCCGGCGGGGTTGGTCACCACCAGCGGCGCGTCCAGCGCCAGCACCGCGCCGCGCCGGTCGTGGGCGGCCACGAAGGCGGCCAGCTCCCGGTCGCCGACCGCGTGCCCCTCGGCCACCACCGTCCCCTCCGGTGACAGCACCGCCAGCCCGGACGGGTTGCGGCCGCCCCAGGCCAGGTCCACCCCGACGAACCGCACCCGCGGCTACGGTCCGGTCAGGTGGCGCCAGGCGTCGGGGTTGCCGCGCAGCCACGCGGCCAGCCCGGCCGGCGG
>DASQWY010000519.1:0-6448 GCA_035640005.1 Actinomycetes bacterium | reverse complement strand
GGCTGGCGTCGGCTTCCAGTGCGCTCTGGACGGGAGCGCCTTCGCCGCCTGCGCCAGCCCCAGGAGCTACCCCGGCCCGCTCGGCGACGGGACGCACGGGTTCCAGGTGCGCGCCCGCGACAGCCGGGGCGAGACCAGCGCCGCCGCCAGCTACCAGTGGACGGTCGACACCACCCCGCCGCCGGCGCCGAAGCTGACCGCCACGCCGGCGGCGCTCACCAACCAGACCAGCACCAGCTTCAGCTTCAGTGACGCGGAGGCTGGCGTCGGCTTCCAGTGCGCTCTGGACGGGAGCGCCTTCGCCGCCTGCGCCAGCCCCAGGAGCTACCCCGGCCCGCTCGGCGAGGGCCCGCACACCTTCTCCGTCAGGGCGGTCGACGGCGCCGGCAACCTCGGCGCGGCGACCTCCTTCACCTGGCGGGTCGACGTCGGCCCGCCGCCGGTCCCGGTGATCGGCTCCGGCCCCGACAACCCGACGACCGCCACGACCGCCGGCTTCGGCTTCACCGACGCGGAGGCCGGCGCCGCCTTCCGCTGCAAGCTCGACGGCGCCTCCGTCTCCGGGTGCACCAGCCCGAAGGGCTACGCCGGCCTGAGCGTGGCGACCCACACCTTCCAGGTGCAGGCCTTGGACGCGGCCGGCAACGCCAGCGCCGCCACCTCCTACTCCTGGACCGTGCAGGCGCCGATCACCGACCTCACCCTCGGCGGCAGCCTCACCCAGCTCCTGTACCCCGGGGCGACGGCCAGGCTGGACGTGCGGATCACCAACCCGTTCAGCTTCGACGTGAACGTCCAGCAGCTGACCGTGACGGTGCGGCCGGCCACGACCAGGAACGGCCAGCCCAACCCGGCCTGCGAAGGCACCGCCAACCTGAAGGTCCTGCGGCAGTACTCCGGGCCCGCGCAGCTGCGGGTGCCGGCGAAACGCACCGTCTCGCTGTCCGAGCTCGGCGTGCCGCAGTCGAGCTGGCCGCAGCTGCAGATGCCCGACCTGCCGGTCAACCAGGACGCCTGCAAGAACACCACCTTCACGTTCGACTACGACGCCACAGCCACCAAGGTGACCCGATGACCCGACGCCGTTCCCTCGTCCTGCTTGGCGTCGCCGCCGCCTTGGCCACCGCCACCGCCGCCTGGGCCTACTGGTCCGCGGCCGGTGCCGGCAGCGCCCAGGCCGGCGCCGCCACGCTGAACGCGCCCACCGGCGTGAGCGCCAGCGCCACGGCGGGGTCGGGCACCGTGCACCTGGCCTGGACCGGCTCCACCCTGTCGACCGGCCAGCCCGCGGCCGGCTACTACGCGCAGCGGGTCAGGGTCGCCGACGGCGCCACCGCCGCCGCCTGCGGCACCTCCCCCGCCTCGCCGACCTCGGCGACCGCCTGCGACGACCGGGGCGTCCCGGACGGCACCTACCACTACGTGGTCACCGCCGTGTTCGGCACCTGGAGCGCCGCCAGCGGCAACAGCGACGACGTCACCGTGGTGGGCGACGTCACCGCGCCGGCGGTCACGCTGACGTTCCCGCAGGACGGCACGGCGCAGAGCGCGGCCGGCTGGAGCGGCGGCTGCGCGACCGCCGGGATCTGCGGGACGGCCAGCGACGCCAGCGGCGTCGCCTCGGTGGCGCTGTCGGTCCGGCAGGGCGCGAGCGGGCTGTACTGGGGCGGTTCGGCCTTCAACCAGTCCGCCGAGACGTTCCTGCCAGCGACCGGGACGACCTCCTGGTCGCTGGCGTTCGCCCGCCCGCCCGACGGCAGCTACACCGTGCACGTGCGGGCCACCGACACGACCGGCAACACCACCCCGGCCGGCTCCTATATCACCAGCGCGTTCACGGTCGACACGGCGGCGCCGACCGGCTCGATCACCGCCCCGACCGGGACGGTGGGCGGTACGGTCATCGTCGCCTCCGACTCCGCCGACGGCGGATCCGGCGTGGCCGCGGCGCAGTTCCAGGTCGCATCCCACGGCGGCGCCTTCTCGGACCTCGGCGCGGCCGACACGACCAGCCCCTATCAGGCGACCTGGGACACGACCACCGTCGCCAACGGCCAGTACGACCTGCGCGTCGTGACGACCGACAAGGTCGGCATCAGCTTCACCTCGGCCGTGGCGACCATAGCGGTCAACAACAGCTTCCAGGTGACCGTCTCCGGCTCACAGACGGCCGGCATCGCGTTCAACGCCACCATCACCGCCCGCGCCAACGGGGTCACCAACGCCAGCTACACCGGCAGCCACGCGCTGAGCTTCAGCGGTCCGGGCACGGCCCCCGACGGCACGCACGCGCCCGTCTACCCGAGCTCGGTCACCTTCAGCGGCGGCATCGGCATGGCCGCCGTCACCCTGTTCCAGGCGGAGAGTCCCACCCTGACGGCGACCAGCGGCAACCTGAGCGGCACGTCGGCGGCGCTCACGGTGAACCCGGCGGCGGCTGCGAGCCTGTCGCCGACCGCGGCCTCGACGACGCCGACGGCGGGAATCACCGACAACCTGACGATCGTCGCCAAGGACGCCTACGGCAACACGGCCACCAGCTACACAGGCTCCAAGAGCGTGATCTTCGGCGGTGCGGGGACGATCGGCTCGAACCATCCGACGGTCACCAACAGCTCCGGGTCGGCGATCGACTTCGGGTCGACCACGGCGGTCAGCTTCTCCACCGGTATCGCGGCGGTGTCGGGCGGTAGCAACGGCGTGATGCGTCTCTACAAGGCGGAAGCGGCCAGCATCACCGTCAGCGACGGAACCCTCGGCAACGCCAGCGGTCTCGGGGTCACCGTCGGCCCGGCCAGCGCCAGCCAGTTCGCGGTGTCGGCGGGCGCCACGCAGGCGGCGGGCAGCGCGTTCACGGTCACCTCGCTGACCGCCCAGGACGCCTATGGCAACACCGCGACCGGCTACAGCGGCAGCCACACGATCACTTGGAGCGGCGCGACGACCAGCCCTGGCGGGACGGCACCGAGCTACCCAACCCAGTCGGTGTCGTTCACCAACGGGGTGAGCACGACCCCGCTGACGGCGACCCTGTTTGCCGCCGGATCCAACAGCCTCACGGCGTCAGCGTCCTCGCCGGCGGTGACCGGCACCACGACGATCACCGTCAATGCCGGGACCTCCAAGGGCCTCAACTACACCGCGCAGAGCCTCACCGGCGGCGGAAGCGTCAACGAGACCTGCAACACCCCGTCAACCAGTTGCACGATCACCAACCTGAAGAAGAACGGCGGCGGCAGCTGGATCGCGAAGGTCGGCGTGATCGACACCTGGGGCAACCCGACCACGGCGTCGAGCGCGGTGACCGTCACGCTCACGGCGTCCCTGGGCAAGGGCATCATCAGCCCCAGCAGTGTCGTCACGATCCCGGTAGGCGCGTCGGTGAGCACGTCCTCGTTCACCTACAGCACCGGCAACGGCGGCTCCTACAACGAGAACGTCACCGCCAGTGGCAGCGGGGGCGGCGTCACCAACACCGGGGTCGCCTCGGTAACGACCACGTGACCAGGGATCGGGGGCGTGCGCCGACGCCCTAGTCCAGGACGATCAGGCGGGCTGGAGGCTCCTCGAACAGGACCTCCAGCCCCTGGTCATCCAGGGCGACGGCCAGCAGCCGGTCGGGGTCCACCGGGCGACCCGGCCGGCTCAGGTCCAGGGTCGCGGGGTCGTCGGTTTCGACGAGGGTTCTGGCCATGCGTCCTCCCGGTTGCTGGGGAGCGCAGCGGCGCGGGGCCTTTACCGTGCTTCACAGGAAGGACTTGGACGTCCCGCGCCGCCGCGGTCCACCATCAGGTATCGGCAGCCGCACCGCCGACTTGAGCCGCGGCGATATCGGCGACGGATCCGGGGAATTCAGAGGTGGCCCGCCTTGCTACCGAAAGGACGAACCGATGAGACTCGGGACCGCCGTCTTCCTGGTCGTGCTCGGCGCGATCCTCAGGTTCGCCGTGACCGCCCACCTCAGCTGGCTGAACCTGCAGGTGGTCGGCACGATCGTACTGACGGTCGGGGCCGTCTACCTGCTGCTGGGGACCTACCGGCTGCTGCTGGCCGCGGGCCGGCGGCGACACGCACAGCCCGTGGGGCCGGTGCTGGCCGAGCTCACCGAGGAGCCCTACCCGCCGGAGCAGCCCGAACCTTCGCGGATCGCCGAGGAGATCGACCGCGCGCACGTGCTCGCGTACGAGGCCCGCTCGATGCTCGCGGCCGAGGGCTACAGCAACCAGCGCATCGACGAGCTGGCGCTGGCGTTCATCGCCAACGACGTCGGCTGGGGCCGGGAGGAGTTCATCAGCTGGGCGCTGACCCAGGGCCGCGCCGGCCGCGACCCGAGCGTGGACGCCTGACCGGCCTTACTGGACCACGACCTCGCCGGTCATGCGGGCGTGGAGGGTGCAGCGGTACTGGAAGGTGCCGGCGCGGTCGAACTTGTGGGTGAAGGTGCCCCTGGACTGGGTAGGCGAGGAGAAGCCGTCGCCCTTCACGTTGTGGGGGACGCTGCCGTCGGTGAACCGCCAGGTCACGGTGGTCCCGACCGGCACCTGGATGGCCGGCGGGTCGAACTTGAGGTTGTGCATGCTGACCTCGGTGACGCCGGTGACTGGCGCGGCGTGCTGCCCGCCGCCCGAGCCGGACCCGGACGAGCAGGCGGCCAGCGCGGCCGCCAGCGCCAGGACGGCCGCGGCCCGCCGCATCTTGCGCCCGGGTGCGGGTGTGTCGGTCAGGTGCATCCTTTACTCCTCGGTCCGGGCGGGGATCACCAGGTTCTGCGGGTCGCCGGCGAGGAAGGCGGCCACGTTGCGGGCGGTCACGTCGGCGATGCGCTGCACCGCCTCCGCCGAGTCGAAGCCGATGTGCGGGGTGACGACCACGTCCTCGCGCCCGGCCAGCAGCTGGTTCTCGACCAGCTGGCGCAGGCTCGCCTCGTCGCGCTGCAGTGCCAGCAGGCGCCGGTCCTCGCTCAGGACCTCCTCGCCCTCCAGCACGTCCAGGCCGGCGCCGGCGAGGATGCCCTCGTCCAGGGCCCACAGCAGCGCCTCGGTGTCGACCAGCCCGCCGCGGGCGGTGTTGACCAGCAGCGCGCCGCGCTTGAAGCGGCCGAGCAGCTCGCGGTCGACCAGGTGGTGGGTGGCGGCGGTGGCGGGCGCGTGCAGCGAGACGATGTCGGACTCGGCGACCAGCTCCTCGAGGTCGACGTAGGTGAAGCCGACCACCTCCGCCAGCAGCGGCACCGGCCGGGGGTCGGTGGCGAGCACGCGCATGCCGAAGCCGCGGGCGATCTTGGCGACGTGCAGGCCGATGTGGCCGCTGCCGACCAGGCCGATGGTGCGGCCGCGCAGGTCGAGGCCGCGCAGCCCCTGCAGGGAGAAGTCGCCCCGCTGAGTGCGCAGCCACGCCTTGTGGACGTTGCGGGACAGGGCGAGGATCAGCGCGAAGGTGTGCTCGGCGACGGTGTTCTCGCCGTAGGAGGGCACGTTGGCGACCGACACGCCGGCGCTGGCGCAGGCGCCCACGTCGACGTGGTCGAAGCCGGTCGAGCGGGTGGCGACCAGGCGCAGGTCGGGGCAGGCGGCCAGCACCTCGGCGGTCACCCGCGAGCCGACGAACACCGACAGCACCGCCACGCCGGGCCCGAGCCCCGCGGCGGTGGCGTCGCGCACGGGCGCCGGGCTGCTGCGCAGCGTCGCTTTGAGCCCGGTCGCGGTGATCGCGGCCTCCAGGCGCGCGGACTCCTCGGGCGGGGCCTCGGCGAGCAGGATCGTCTCGTGCATGGGTCGGGATCCTCGGAATGTCGGCAACGGGAGATCGCAGCCTATTCCCGCCGCGGCCGGGCCGGCGAGCGACCCGGGCTGTCAGCAAGCTGACAGGTGGCCGGTCGCGGCGTCGACTGCCGCCGGGCTGGCCGGTTTGCGAGGCTGGCGCCATCGGATCGGGAGCTGGAGCGCTGGAGGTTCGGCGATGGGATCCACCACCAGGGGCGGCCGCCGGGCCGCCAGGCGCCAGCGGGTGGCCGGCCTGCTGGCCGCGCTGCTGCTGGGCCTGGCCGTGCTCGTGGCCGCCGGCACGGCCTCGGCCAGCCCGCGCGCGGAGCAGGCCCGGGCGCGGCCCGCCGCCGCCAGCACCGCCGCCCACGCCCAGCAGGCCGGCGACCGGCCCGCCGGCGGCCACGGCGGCCGCAGCGGTGTGGTGGTCGCGTGGCTGTTCGCCGGCGTCCTGCTGCTCGCCTCGGCGGGGCCCCGCCCGACCATCTTCGTCTCCTACCCCCGCTACACCGTGGACCGCCACTAGCAGCTTGCGACCCTGCGGCGGCGCGCCCGCCCGTCACCCTCGGGCGCGCCGCCGCAGCGCCTCCTCGTCCAGGATCTCGACGTCCAGGCCGACGCTGCGGATGTGGCCGCGCTCCTCCAGCGAGCGCAGCTTGCGGTTGACCGACTGGCGGGCGCCGCCG
>DASQWY010000518.1:0-2899 GCA_035640005.1 Actinomycetes bacterium | reverse complement strand
GTACTGGTGCCGACCAGCTCAGCGGAGCGTGCGCCGATCCGTGAAGCTGCCCACCGCGTTCTGGCAAGGGACTATTTGCGGGGGATCGCGCTGGACTGGAGGGGCCGGGGCGCGCACGGCCAGCGGCGGCCATGAGGACCGCTGGCCCCTGGCTGCTGGTGGGCTGGCTTGTGGCCGCACTGTTGGTGCTGGGCATGGACGGGCGGCTGCCGGCCTTCCTCGCCGGTGCGGTGCCGGGCTCGCTGCTGGTGCTTGGAGTCGGGTCGGTGGTGCGCCAGCAGCTTGCGCCCTCGTGCTACAACCGGCCGGCGCTGCCGGAGCGCTACCGGGTGGCCGATGACCTGCGCCGGCCTCTGGCCGAGGTGGTGGCCGCCGCCGAACAGGAGGCCATCACCGCGCCGGCCGGCCAGCGGTAGGCGCCGATCGACACGAATGCCGCCAGTCAGCCGGCCACCAACGTTGAGCCGTACATCCGTGCCGACGGCACCAGAATCTGGAGCGTCATGCAGCGTGAGCGCCGGCTACCGCCCGAGGCGTTCGACCTGCGCCCGGGCGGCTGCCTTGACCGCCGACGGACCCGGTCCGGCGACGCATCCAGGCCTGAGCGACGTAGGGACACGGCGCGGGCGATTGAACGGCCTCGCCGGCGGTGCCGGCGCCGCGGCCGGGCCCCTGCACCCGGCCGCGGACCGGCCGTTGTCGCGGCCACCCGGCCGATCCCACGCCGCTCCCGGGCCGCGTCAAGGGCGCGTGGCGTCCCTGCGGGACCGCCTGCGGCGGCCCTTGACCCTGGCCCGGGCGGCGCGGGTCGGCGTCCACGCCGCCCCCCGGGGCGGCCGGAGCCAGGCCGGCCGGCCGCGACCGCCCACCGGGGTGGGCGATTCTGCAGGAATCGTGCCGGGCGCAGCCACCTACCATGAGTGACTATTCGGGTTCCGCCTCACCTCCTTCAGACCACCCGCGCTTGATGTCCATTCGGCGTCCGCGGATACCGGTCCGATCTCTAGGCGGCAGGATCGGCCTTGTCCTCGCGTACCGATGTCGCGAGTAGGGCTACTGCGAACCTGAGCTTCTTGGGCGAAGGCACGGTAGTTGCCTTCGCGGCCCCGGCCCGCTTGGCGGAGTTAGGAGCAATCCCGGCACACCGGTGGATTGAACGTCAGGAACTGGCTGCGGCCGAGCTTGAGTCGGCACCGAGAGCAAACGTACTGGCTCGCCCGCGCGGCCGTGCGTTTGGCTGGCCGTGAGGACCGCCCTGGTGCACGGGCCCCGTCAGGGTCCTCGTTGGAGGAAAACTCCTCGCGTAGCCAGCTCGGCGCTTCTTCGGGGAAGTCGTGCCATACCGGTTCGCCGTCCTGCTCGTGGACGACGTCCTTGCGGTTCGCCTTCTCCCAGTCGAGGCGCCGGCTCATGCTCGATCGCCTCCCTGGACCTGCGCCGCTGAGAAGCCGTGGTCGGTGCTGTCGAGCTTTCCGTCAGCGACGAGGTCGCTGATCAGGCGGTTGAGGCGGGCGTTGATGTCGGGGCCCCGGCGGTTCCAGCCGTAGAGGCGGGCGACGGCGCTGGTGAGGTCGTCGTGGGTCACACCGGCGCTGGCCTGGACCAGCTGCAGCAGCGCCGCGGCCAGCTCTGCGTCGGCGACCTGCTCGACGGTCCGGGCGCACTCGGCCACGGGGGTGCGGACGGCGGCGCCGTCGCGCTCGGGGACGGTGACGAAGCCGCCGACGCGGACCACGTTGGCCAGGCCGATGGCGGCTTCGATGTTGGCGCGGATCCGGGGTCCGACCCGTCCGATGTTCCAGCTGACCCGGAGGCGCTGGAGGATGACGTCGAGATGGACTGGGCCCTCGATGGCGGCGATCTGCTCGATGCCCTGGCACATGTCGAACCGGCTGCTGGGTGTGGATGGTTCGATCCAGTGCGGCAGCGGGTCCACGACGCTGACCTCGTAGGGCTGCGCCCACTCGGGGACCTCGGGCAGCGACGCCGGTTCGGTGGTAACCCGTGGTCGGTCGATGCCATCGTTGGCCTGGCCGCCGAGCAGGCCGCGGACGGGGGCAGCGACCGCCTCCTCGATGGCGGCGCGCAGGCGCTGCTCCTCGCCGCGCCGGCGCGGTACCAGGCGGTGCCCCAGATCCGGTGCAGACGCCAGTCAAGCCCGCGCAGGACCTGCTCACGCAGCCGGTCGCGGTCGCGGGCGGCCTGGGAGGAGTGGTACATGAGCCCGTCGCACTCCACCCCGAGCACGTACACGCCGGGATGGTCTGGGTGGTGGACGCCGATGTCGATCCGGCAGCGGGCCACGCCAACCTGTGGCGTGACCTCATAGCCCCAAGCCCGGATGGCCGAGATCACCGACTCCTCGAACGGCGACTCGGCGTCGCCCCCGGTCGGCGTGAGCTCCAGGGCGAGGGCTGCCTGTCCGCGCTCGGCGAAGTCGAGGTAGCGGCGCAGGTGCCTGAGGCCGCTGCTGGTGACCGACGCCTTGATGTCCGCGGCCCCGATGGTGGAGACGACTTCGTTGCGGCAGCGGGCCCGGGTGATGGCGACGTTGAGCCGTCGCTCACCGCCCGACCGGTTGAGGGGGCCGAAGTTCATCGACAGCTGGCCCTGCTCGTCGCGGCCGTACCCGATGGAGAAGATCATCACGTCGCGTTCGTCGCCCTGGACTGCCTCCAGGCTCTTGACGAAGAACCCGTCGAGGCGGTCGCCCGACGGGAAGAACCGGTCGAGGTCGGGCCGGTCGGCGCGTGCCTCCTCGAGGGCATGCTCGACGGCCTCGGCTTGGGCCTCGGAGAAGGTGACGACGCCGAGGCTGAGGCTGGGGCGGGTGGTGAAGTGGTGCAGGACCCGCTGGGCGACGGCGGCGGCCTCGGCCGGGTTGGTCCGGCTGGTCCCG
>DASQWY010000517.1:0-2864 GCA_035640005.1 Actinomycetes bacterium | reverse complement strand
CATCGTTTGATCGATATCTGTCAATGTAGCCTTCGGCAGGGCATGGCCGTGGCCGTCATTCCGGTGGGCTCGATAGAACGGCTGAAGGTCGAGCTGGTCGACCACGTCAAGGATGAACCAGGCGAGGTGGCCTTGGGGGAGCCAGTCGCGCAGGTCGGGCGGCAGTAGGAAGGACTGGTCGCGGTCGCCGCGAAGGAAGTTGTAGGCCATGGCGCATGCTATCGCTTCACGCCATTTATCCCAAACGCGAATTGTTCTTACTGTAACTGTTGACGTCCGACGGGCTGAGTGGCGCGTCGAGCATCGGCCGGCATGCTCTGCGGCCCCTACTTGACAATGCTATCGAGATTCATTCTCATAATGGCGACCGTGGATCGAGGTGAGGAGCTGCCCATGCCGTCCCGATTCCGCGCCATCGTGGTCCCGCTCGCCGTCGCAGCCGCGCTGGCGGTCACCCTGTCGCTGGCCGGTTGCTCGTCCAGCTCGTCCGGCAGCGCCGCCGCGGGGGCCGGGCCGCGGCCGATCCGGGTGGTCGCGGCCGAGAACTTCTGGGGCAGCATCGCCGCCCAGCTGGGCGGGGACCGGGTGCAGGTGACCAGCATCATCACCAACCCCGACACCGACCCGCACGATTACGAGGCCGCCGCCGCCGACGCGCGCACGATCGCCACCGCCCAGTACGTGATCGTCAACGGGGTCGGCTACGATCCCTGGGCGCCCAAGCTGGTCGCCGCCAACCCGGCAAGCGGCCGCAGGGTGCTGACGGTGGGGCAGCTGGTGGGCGTGCCCGATGGCGGCAATCCGCACCGCTGGTACTCCCCGCCCGACGTTGCCAAGGTCATCGACCAGATCACCGCCGACTACAAGGCGCTGGACCCCACCGACGCAAGCACCTTCGACCAGCAGCGCCGGCAGTTCGACACCCAGGGGCTGGCGGGCTACCACACGCTCATCGAGCAGATCAAGCAAAAGTACGCTGGGATGCCGGTCGGCGCGTCGGAGAGCATCTTCGCCCCGCTGGCCGACGCGCTCGGCCTGCGGCTGCTCACCCCGTCGGGCTTCCTGAACGCCATCAGTGAGGGCGCCGACCCGACCGCGCAGGACAAGGCGACCACCGACCGGCAGATCAAGGCCAGGCAGGTCAAGGTGTTCGTCTACAACAGCCAGAACGCCACCCCGGACGTCAGGGCACTGGTGGCGCAGGCGCGGGCCGAGGGGATCCCGGTGGCGACGGTGACCGAGACGCCGACCCCGCCGCAGGCAAGCTTCCAGGACTGGCAGACCCGCCAGCTCACCGCGCTGGCTGCTGCGCTGGCCACGGCCAAGGCGACCAGCCAATGAGGGCGACACCCCACCGGCGGCCGACCGACCCGGATCGGCTGGCCCTCAGCCCCCGTGGGGGGCGGGACCGGGGGGCGCAGCCGCGCCCGGAGGTTCCGGTGCCTGCCGGCGGGCAGCCCCCCCAGGCAGCCGCGCCGGCGGTGCTGGCGACCGATGCGGTCGTGCGGTTGGGCGGCCGGGTCATCTGGCGGGGGGTCAGCTTCGAAGTCTGGCCAGGCACCTTCACCGCGATCCTTGGCCCCAACGGGATCGGCAAGTCCACCCTGCTGAAGGCGATCCTGAGGCTGCAGCCGCTGGCCGGCGGGCAGCTGCGCGTGCTCGGCAGCCCGCCCGGACGGCACCGGCACTGGCTTGGCTACCTGCCGCAGCGGCGCAGCTTCGACCCGACGCTGCGGGTCCGCGGCCTGGACATCGTCCGGCTCGGCCTGGACGGCGCCCGCTGGGGTATGCCGCTGCCCAGCCGGTGGAGCCGGTCGGGCCGCGCCGCCCGACAGCGGGTGGTTGACGTGGTCGGCCTGGTCGGCGCGACCGGCTACGCGACCCGGCCGGTCGGTGAGCTCTCCGGTGGCGAGCAGCAGCGGCTGCTGCTGGCCCAGGCGCTGGTGCGGCGGCCGCAGCTGCTGCTGCTGGACGAGCCGCTCGACAGCCTCGACCTGACCAACCAAGCAGCGGTGGCTGGGCTGCTCCAACGGATCTGCCGCACCGAGCAGGTCACGGTCGTGATCGTCGCCCACGACGTCAACCCGATCCTGCCCTACCTCGACCAGGTCATCTACC
This sequence comes from Actinomycetes bacterium, assembly GCA_035640005.1. Taxonomy (GTDB): domain Bacteria; phylum Actinomycetota; class CALGFH01; order CALGFH01; family CALGFH01; genus DASQWY01. Next base: position 746 of record DASQWY010000517.1, on the reverse strand, counting down.
TGGGCCCCGGCGGCGCGGCGAGCGGCACCGTCGAGCAGGTGGTTACCAGCAAGACCCTGACCGAGCTGTACCAGACCCCGGTCGAGGTGCTGCGCGCCAGCGACGGCCGGCTGGTCGTGATCGGCCAGCCAGAAGCGCCGGCCTACCACGTCGACCGCCACAGCGGCAGGTGGCGCGGTGGCTGACCCAAGCGGCCTGGGCCCTTCCTGGGATCTGACCGGCGACCTGCGGCAGTTGTTCGCCTACCCGTTCATGGTCAACGCCTACCGGGCAGGCACCGTCGCGGCGGTGACCGCCGCGGTGGTCGGCTGGTTCATGGTCACCCGCCGCCAGAGCTTCGTCGGCCATACCCTTGCCCTGGTCGGGTTTCCCGGCGCCGCCGGCGCGACCCTGCTGGGCCTCAGCCCGGCGGTCGGGTACTTCGGGTTCTGCCTGGGGGCCGCGGCCGTCATCGCGGCGCTGCCCGGCGGCGGGCGCGGCGCCGCCGCGGGCGCCGGTGGCTACAGCCAAGAGTCGGCGCTCATCGGCACGGTGCAGGCGTCCGCGCTGGCCTGCGGGTTGCTGTTCGTGAGCCTCTACAGGGGCTACCTCAACGGGGTCAACGCGCTGCTGTTCGGCACCTTCCTGGGCATCACCAGCCAGCAGGTGCTCACCCTGCTGGTGGTGGCAGCCGGGGCGCTGCTGGTGCTGGCGGTGATCGGCCGGCCGTTGCTGTTTGCCTCGGTCGACCCCGACGTGGCCGCCGC
>DASQWY010000516.1:0-3141 GCA_035640005.1 Actinomycetes bacterium | reverse complement strand
CCACCGCCGGCGGTGGCGGCGGCCAGCCGTCGGTCCGGTCGGCGCTCACGGCGGGCTTCCGCTGGCCGGGGGCGGGTCGCCGGCGCCCGGGTCGCCCTCGGCGGCAGGCGCGCCGGCGGGAGGGCCGCCGGACCGGTCGATGGGCGGGTAGGCCTCCATGCGCCTGGAGCGGCGCTCGACCCGGCGCTGCACGGTCGGGCCGGCGGCGGGGGCGGCCACCGCCTCGAACCAGCCGGTGGCGCTGCGGTCGACCGGCATGCGCGCCTTGGCCAGGAACTGGTCGCGCGACATCCGGCCGCTGGCCTCCACCACCAGGGCGGCCAGCTCCTCGGCGGCGGCCGGGTGGGCGAGGCCGTGCATCGCCTCGGCCATGGCACCCAGCCGGGCCGGGTCGGCCAGCAGCGGGGCGGCGGTGGCGGCCAGCGCCGGCCCGTCCAGGTCGGCGTCGTCGACCACCACCGCGCCGCCGGCGGCGGCGACCGCGCGGGCGTTGGCGGCCTGGTGGTCGGCGGTGGCGTGCGGCAGCGGCACCATCAGCGCCGGCACCCCGGCGGCGGTCAGCTCGGCCATGGTGATCGCGCCGGCGCGGGTGAGGGCCAGGTCGGCGGCGGCGTAGGCCAGGTCCATGCGGTCGACGAAGGGGACCAGCCGGACGGTGAGGCCGCGCTCCTCGGCGCCGGCGTCGGCCCAGGCCGCGCGGACCTCGGCCTGGTCGCGGCGGCCGCAGGCGTGCAGCACCTGGATGCTGCCCGGGTGCGGCCAGTGCGGCGTGGCCGCGACCAGCGCCAGGTTGATGCGGCGGGCGCCCTGGCTGCCGCCGAACGCCAGCAGGGTGCGCCGCCCGGGGTCCAGCTCGAAGGCGGCGAGGCCCTGCTCGCGCAGGGCGGCGCGGTTGAGCCGGGCCAGCTCCGGCCGGACCGGGTTGCCGACCACCACGGTGCGGCCGGCGGGGAGGTGGGCGGCCGCCTCGGCCACGCCGAGCGCGACCGTGGCGGCCACGCGGGCGGCCAGCCGGTTGGCGATCCCGGGGACGGCGTTCTGCTCGTGGAGCACCACCGGCACGCCGGCGCGCCGGGCGCCGACCGCGACCGGCAGGGTCACGTAGCCGCCCATGCCGCAGACCACGTCGAAGCGGTGCTGCCGCACCAGCCGGCGGGCGGCCAGCGCGCCGCGCACGGCCGCGAACGGCGCCGCCAAGCTCTCCGCGGCCAGCCGCCGCGACAGCGGCAGGATCGGCAGCAGGTCCAGGGGGAAGCCGGCCTCGGGCACCGCGCGGGTCTCGATCCCGCGGCTGGTGCCGGCGAAGCGGACGACCGTGTCCGGGTCGTGCTCGACCAGGGTGCGGGCCAGGGCGAGGCCGGGGAACACGTGGCCGCCGGTCCCGCCGGCCGCGATCAGCACGCGCAGGCCGGCTGCCGGCTCGCTGGCGGTGGTCATCGTCTCCCCTTTCTGCGTGACGGGCTGGTGCCGGGCCGGCCGGGCGGGCGGCGGCCGGCCGCGGCCCGCGCCTTGTGCGGCTGCTCCCGGCCGCCGCCGGCGGCGGGCGCGGCCTCGGCGCGGGCCTTCTGCGCGGGCGTCTGCCGGTGCCGCTCGCCCCGCCCGCCCCGCTCGGCGGGCCCGGCGGCGCGGGCGGGCGGCGCGGAGGTCGCCTCCTGGCGGGCGGCCGGGCGGCGCCGGCGGCCGGCGGTGGCCGGGGTGGCCAGCACGGGCGCGCGGGCGGCCTCCTGCCTGGCGACGTTGAGCAGCATGCCGAGGGCCGCCAGCAGCACCAGCATGCTGGAGCCGCCGAAGGAGACCAGCGGCAGCGGCACCCCGGTGATCGGCAGCACCCCGACCACCGCGCCGATGTTGACCAGCGCCTGCACCACCATCCACACGGTGATCCCGCCGGCCAGGTAGCGGCCGAACGGGTCGGCGGCGGCGCGGGCGACGCGGACGCCGGCGTAGGCGAGGGCGACGAACAGCAGCACGATCGCCAGGGTGCCGAGCAGGCCCAGCTCCTCGCCGATGATGGCGAAGATGAAGTCGGTGTGCGCGTTGGGCACGTACGACCACTTCTGGCGGCTGGCGCCGAGGCCGACCCCGAGCAGGCCGCCGGAGCCGAGCGCCAGGCGGCCCTGGATGAACTGGTAGCCGCCGTTCTGCGGCGCGGCGGCCGGGTCGAGGAAGGAGAAGAAGCGGCTGCGGCGGTAGCCGGCGCTCATGATCAGCCCCAGCCCGCCGAGCAGGCCGAGCCCGCCCAGCCCGCCGAGCAGCAGCAGCGGCGTGCCGGCGATGAACAGGATGCCGAAGGCGATCGCGGCCAGCAGCATGGTGGTGCCCAGGTCGGGTTCGAGCATCACCAGCATGGCCAGCACCAGCGTCAGCGGCACGACCGGGACCAGCAGGTGGCGGGCGTCGCCGAGCAGGCGGGCCTTGCGGTCCAGCACGTCGGCGGAGAACAGCAGCAGGGCGAGCTTGGCGAACTCGGCCGGCTGCACCGACACGCCCGCGCCGATCGGGATCCAGCGGGTGGAGCCGTAGGCGCTGATGGCGCGCGGGTGGACCAGCACGAACAGCAGCCCGGCGGTGGCCAGCAGCAGCAGCGGCGCGCCCAGCCGCCGCCAGCGGTGGTAGTCGACGCGGCCGACCAGCAGCATCACCGCCGCGCCCGCCAGCACCCACAGCATCTGCCGCTTGAAGAAGGCGTAGGAGTCGCCGGTGCGCGCGTAGGCGAACACCGAGGAGGCCGACAGCACCATGATCAGGCCGAGGGTCAGCAGCGTGCCGACCACCGCCAGCAGCAGGTAGTAGCTGGAGCCGGCGCCGAGGGCCGGCCGGGTGACCCTGGCGGCGCGGCGGCCGGCGCCGGCGGCCGCCTCACCGGTCGCCATGGCCGCCACCTCCCTCGGCCTGCCTGGCGGCCAGCCGGGCGACGGCGGCGGCGAACGCCTCGCCCCGCTCGGCGTAGTCGGTGAACATGTCCTGGCTGGCGCAGGCGGGGGCGAGCAGCACGGTGTCGCCCGGGCGGGCCAGGGCGGCGGCTTCGGTCACGACGCGGTCCATCGCCCCAGTGTCGGTGTCGGCGACGTCCACGACCGGAATATCCGGCGCGTGTCGCGCCAGAGCCTCGGCGATCCGGTGCCGGTCGCGGCCCATCAG
>DASQWY010000515.1:0-5390 GCA_035640005.1 Actinomycetes bacterium | reverse complement strand
GGTTGGCCGCAGGACCACGTCGAAGGCGGGGACGGCGTTGCGGCCGTGGCGGCGGCCGAGCAGCTGGGCGGTGTCGGGGTGGCGGCCCTCGAAGATCGCCTGGAACCCGGCGACGGATGCTTCGCCCTGCTGGCCGAGGGCTCGGGCGGCGGCGCCGTACCAGCGGCCTGGGCTCTCGCCGTGGCCGGACAGGTACTCCTGGTGGTCGGTGGCCAGTTCGCGGGTGTAGTAGTCCTGGCGTCCGGCCGCCAGCTTGGCCACGTCGGCCACCACCCTGCCGCTGCCTCCTTGCCGTCGTTGGCGCCAGCAACGCACCCGTGGTGCATTGCTCTCCTCGGAAAAATGACGGGTCGAGAGTAGCGCGGGACGGTGACTGGCATCCGTTATGACAAGTGCTTAAAGCGGGAGGCTGGTCGAGTTGGCTCGGTAAGGGAGATGTGCAGGTCAGCGATGTATGGCAGACTGGACTGGCGTAGGCGAAGATTGTTGCAGCGGGGCGGATAGGGCTCTTTCAAGAGCACATTACTTCGCGGTCTACGGTCGGCGCCGAGCTGCAAAAACGCAGGTTCGCATAGCGGTGACCGCAAGATTCTTGGTAAGGATGGGGTCGCCGGTTCGATTCCCCTGGGGGGCTCCACCCAGCGGATGACCAGCGCAACCGCTGGTCATCTTCACATTCGCGGACCGTCCGGCACGGCGTATACCGGATGGACAACCCTTCCGTTGTCTACCGTTTCGGTTCATGGACGAGCCCGCCCGAAGCCCCTCGTCCGCTCCTTCGAGCGGCACCTGCGCGCCCTCAACCGCTCGGAGCGGACGATCGCGACCTACCTGATCGGGCTGCGACAGGCCGACGCCTTCCGGCGCGCATACGATGACCCCGCCGCTGGACCGTACGAGCACCCCTAGCCGCTGGGCTGGTCAACCAGGCAGCTCCCCTCTCCACCAAACCCGCGATGGGTCAGGAGCATCCGATGAAGGCGATCGTCCACTCCAGGTACGGCCCACCTGATGCCCTCGCACTGAAGGACATCCACACGCCGATGGTCAACGACGATGCGGTGCTGGTCCGGGTTCGCGCGGCTGCCGTCGGTAAGGGCGACTGGCTGACGGTGAAAGGCCTGCCGTACATCGCCCGCATGCGGTACGGGCTCACCAAACCAAAGCACCCGGTTCCGGGCTTTGATGTGGCCGGACGCATCGAGGCGGTCGGCCGCAACGTGACGCAGCTGCAACCGGGTGATGAGGTCTTCGGCTGGTGCGACGGGTCCTATGCCGAGTACGCAGCGGTGCCCGAGGACCAGCTCGTGCTGAAGCCGAGCAACCTCACCTTTGAGCAAGCCGCGGCCGTGCCCATTTCCGCGTTCGCTGCCCTCCAGGCGCTTCGCGACACCGGACAAGTCCAGCCAGGGCAGAAGGTTGTGGTCATCGGTGCCTCGGGCGGGGTGGGCAGCTTCGCGGTGCAGCTGGCCAAGGCGTTCGGCGCGGAGGTGACCGGCGTATGCAGCACCAAGAGTCTAGAGATGGTCCGATCGATCGGAGCCGACCACGTCATCGACTACACCCAGGAGGACTTCACCCGAAGCGGACAGCGCTACGACCTGATCCTGGAGATGGCTGGGAACCGTTCGCTGGCAGATCTCCGGCGCGCGCTGACTCCCAAGGGGACGCTGGTGCTCGTCGGAGGATCGGGCGGCAAGTGGTTCATGGGCACCGGTCGCACCCTCAGAGCGGTCGTGTTGTCCCTGTTCGTGCGCCAGCGGCTGCGCTCGTTCTTCTCCAAGCCAAGGGGAGAGGATCTGGTTGTCATGAAGGAGCTGATCGAAGCCGGCAAGCTCACGCCGGTCATCGACAGAACCTTCGCGCTGAGCGAGGCTCCTGAGGCGATCAGCTACGTCGGAGAGCGGTCCACCCAGGGCAAAACCGTTATCACCGTCTGAGGATGGATCGTGGTGCGTAACGCTCCCGGCATCGATCCGGGGGCCCCGCCGTCCATAAACCCGAGGCCTCATCCTGATCATCAGGCATATCCGCGGGATGCGTTCAAGCTGGTCGGAGGAGGGACGACCCGATCACGGCGACGCGACAGTCACCGTGGTTGTCCGCTGGAACTGGGATCGACCCTAAGATCGGTGATCGTCGTCTAGTGTCGAGTTGACGGTACGTGCAAAAGTGCGGCGCCGGACTGTGCATGGACTGGAGTCCATCGTGTCTACCGAACCCACCCCCAAGGGCACGGGCCAGAGCCGTCCGTCCCGCCCTGATCCCGGGCCGAGGGGACACATTGGTTGGATCGTCGCCGGCTCGTTGGCCACCGGACTCGTCGCTGCTTTACTCCTCGCCACCGCCCCGTTCATCCCGGCAGAGGAAAGTGCCGTCACTGGCGCAGTCCTCTGCGGATTCGCCCTGGGCTGGGCGGTGTTGGCCGTGCTCTCGGTCCGGTTCACCGATCAGCCGCAGCGATGGGCCATGGCTCCTGCCCTGTTCATGGGACTGGGCGGCCTTCTCCTGGTGGGGCTTGGCTCCCCGGTGCACCAGGTGCTCAGCTGGGTGTGGCCCCCCGCCTTGCTGGCGTTGGCCATCTGGATGATCGTCCGCGTCCATCGACAGCTTCATAGCCGGGGCGGACGCTGGCTGCTTTATCCAGTGATCGCGATGTTGGCGCTTGCCTCGATCGGCGGCGGCTACGAGACCCTGCGTGAAGCAGCGGATGCCAAGGCCTACCCGATGCCTGGTCAATTGATCGACGTGGGCGGACACCGGCTGCACCTGAGCTGCACCGGCTCGGGCACGCCCACCGTCGTGCTCGAACCGGGCGCAGGCGAGATGTCTTCGAATCTCGGGTGGATCGCGCCGGCCGTTGCCCGGGACGCCCGGGTCTGCGTCTATGACCGCGCGGGTCGCGGGTGGAGCGAGCCCGCTGACACCGCTCAGGACGGCGCGCAGATCGCGACCGACCTCCACACGTTGCTGCAGCGTGGACACGTCCCCGGACCCTATGTGCTGGCGGGCCATTCCTTCGGCGGCCTCTACGTGCTCACGTTCGCCGCTCGCTACCCCGACGAGGTCGCCGGCATGGTGCTGGTGGACTCCACCGCGCCGGCGTCGGCGGCGAATCCGGGGATGGCGTCGCCTGGCCACGGGGGCTCCAACGACGCCATGAGCCGTGTGTCCGCACTGGTTTCGACCGCAGCTCGAGTCGGTCTCGCCCGCCTGTACGCCCAGTTCGCCATCGGCAGCCTGCCGCTGCGGTCCCGGGAGGAGGTACGCGCCAGCGTCGCGACCGCAAGCACGCTTCGCAGCACGATCGACGAGTACGTCCAGGCGGCGGCCTCGGTGGAGCAGGCTGCCGCCCTCCGTGACTTCGCCGACAAGCCTCTGATCGTCCTGACAGCCGGCAGCGGACATGGTGCCGCCTGGTCCGCGGCGCAGAACCGCATGGCCACGTTGTCAACCAACAGCGTGCACCGCGTCATCGACGGCGCCACCCACGAGGATCTGATCGGAAACGAAGAAGACGCCGCCGCCACCACTCAAGCGATCCTCGACGTCGTCTCATCGGTCCGGAGCCAAAGGCGCCTGGTCAGGTGATCCGGAGCCTCAGCAGAGCGCTTGGGCGTGTCGTTGCCGGGCCGGAGGACGGACGGAGGCCGCCCGCCGGCTGCCTACTGGTGCTGGTTCCTCGTCGTCCTGATCGTGCTCGCCGTCGCCAACGGAGGCTCGGCCCCCAGCTCCTCGGCGACGACCTCGATGGTGGACCCGGCGTTGGGGTCGCCGAGGGAGAGCCCGCAGGCGTAAGCCAGCCCTGGCGTTATGTACCTTTGCTCCTTTACGGTTGGGGCTACCAAGCTGCAGGCCCCCTCCACTAGTGCTCGCTCCTGCACGAATGCTCGTTGGCCCATGACGACCAGTTCCTAGAACGACAAGGAGCCGGAGACCATGCCTCGCTTGATCCGTCGTTCCGTCGCCGTTGCGGTCGTATCGATCGCCATCTCGGTGTTCGTCTCGGCGGTTCCGGCGGCACAAGCCGCCCCCGTGAACTGCCTCCACCAGACCCACCAAGGCGCTTGCTACGAGCCCGTATGGGTCAATGGCGTCGAGGTGAGGATGACGTTCCCCCAGGCCGCACACCCGCTCTCCCACGTCCCGAACGCCAAGGTGCAGAACTTCTACGTGATCGCGGCGCAGACCGACACGCCGCAGGGCAATGTCCCGCCGATCCACGATCACACCATCCAAGCGGCGCCTGGGGACCCCGGCTGGACGCCGTTCATGCACGGCTACTTCGTGATCTGCAGCGACGAAGGGCTCACGAGCGGCGACTGCGCGGCGGTGGTCACCGACTTTGGCTTTGGACCCCTGCCGCTGGCGCAGAGCGTGAACGGCGAGCTGCTGACCTCCGCCGAGACGATCCAGGCAGGCATCGACGCGGGCCTGCTCGTCGCGGTTGATACGGGCGCGGTGTTCATCGGGACCGTCAGCCCTGCGAGGTAGCGGAGCGGCCTCTGCATTTCGGACGAGACGACAGACCTGTAGATGTCGGGCTGTCAGGGGGAGTGCCAACGGCGGGCTGGGCGGAAGGTAGGGACCCCATGAACTACCGGAGGATCGCGACCTTCACCGGGTGGTTGTGGATCATCACCTTCGTGACCTCGATCCCCGCCCGATTGTTCTTCTACGCTCCGGTGCTCGACCACGAAGGCAACTACGTCACCGGCGCGGGGTCTGATGCCCAGACCCTCATCGCCATCGGGGCAGTGCTGGAGCTGCTCCTCATCATCTCCAACGTCGGGACGGCCGTGGTGCCGTACTCGATTCACAAGCGCGTGCACGAAGCGGGCGCCGTCGCCTACGTGACGGCGCGGCTGGTGGAGTGCACCTTCATCGCGATCGGCATCGTCTGTATGCTCGCCGTCTCGACCCTCCGCCAGGACGCGCCCAGCGGGACCAACGCCGCGGTCGGGCAGGGCATCTTTGCGGTCTATGAGTGGACGTTCCGGATCGGGCCGGGCGTGTTCGCCGGCGTCGGGAACGGCCTGATCCTGGGGTGGCTGATGTACCGATCCGGCTTGGTGCCCCCGCGCTTTGCCCTGTTCGGGCTGGTCGGTGGGCCGCTGGTCAGCATCGTGGGCGTCCTGGTCATCTTGGGGGTCATCGAGGCCGGTGGCCCGGTCCAGGTGCTGGTGGCCCCGGAGTTCATTTGGGAGTTGGGGATCGGCATCTACCTCATCGTCAAGGGCTACCGGACGTCGTCTCTGGCCCTCGCGGGGACCCAGGAGGCCGTCGTCTAGCCCGGCTTGGCCTGAACCGCGGGCGACCTCTCGTCGCATCGCTGGTCCAGCTGGCTACTGCTCTGGGCTGCCGTGCGTCGCCCTGGTCGTTGACGCCGT
>DASQWY010000514.1:0-7863 GCA_035640005.1 Actinomycetes bacterium | reverse complement strand
GGCACCGGCCGCCGCAAGGAGGCCGTGGTCCGGGTGCGGCTGCTCGAGGGCACCGGCACCTTCAACCTGAACGGCCGGCCCCTCGAGGACTACTTCCCCAACCCGGCCCACCGCCGGCTCGTCACCGAGCCGCTGCGGGTCACCAACACGCTCGAGCGCTACGACGTGATCGCCAACCTCTCCGGCGGCGGCGTCTCCGGCCAGGCGGGCGCGCTGCGCCACGGCATCGCCCGCGCCCTGGTCGACCTGGACGAGGAGCTCCGCGCCGAGCTGAAGAAGCGCGGCTTCCTGACCCGCGACGCCCGCGAGGTGGAACGCAAGAAGTACGGGCTGAAGAAGGCCCGCAAGGCGCCGCAGTACTCCAAGCGCTGAGATCCCGCCGCATTCCTCACCGATCAAGGAGGATCCGCTGGTGGGCGTGCTGTTCGGGACCGACGGGGTGCGCGGGCTGGCCAACGCCGACCTGACGCCGGAGCTGGCGCTCGCCCTGGGCAGGGCGGCGGTCGGGGTGCTGCCGGGGGACCGGCCGGTGGTGGTGGTCGGGCGCGACCCGCGCGCCTCCGGCACGCTGCTGGAGGCGGCCCTGGTCGCCGGCATCCTCAGCGCCGGCGGTGACGTGCTGCCCGCCGGCGTGGTGCCCACCCCGGCGGTGGCGTTCCTGACCCACCACTGGAACGCCGCCGCCGGCGCGGTCATCTCCGCCTCCCATAACCCCATGTCGGACAACGGCATCAAGTTCTTCGGGCCGGAGGGCTTCAAGCTGCCCGACGCGGCCGAGGAGCGCATCGAGGCCGCCCTCGGCGCCCCCGACCAGGGCGCGCCGCGGCCGGTCGGGACGGCGGTCGGCCGGCTGCGCCCCGCCGGCGACGCGGTCGAGGCCTACCTGCGGCACCTGCTGGACGGTGTCCCGGACCTCGGCGGCCTGCCGGTGGTGGTCGACTGCGCCAACGGCGCCGCCGCTGAGGTCGCCCCGGAGGCCTACCGCCGCGCCGGCGCCAAGGTGACCGCGGTCGCCGCCGAACCGGACGGCGAGAACATCAACGCCGGCGTCGGCTCCACCCACCCCGAGCACGTGCAGGCGGCGGTGGCCCGGACCGGTGCGGTGGTCGGCCTGGCCCACGACGGCGACGCCGACCGGCTGCTGGCGGTCGACGAGCGCGGCCAGCTGGTCGACGGCGACGTGCTGCTGGCCATCGCCGCCCTGGACGAGCGCGCCAGGGGCGGCCTGCCCACCGGCACCGTGGTCACCACCGTCATGACCAACCTCGGCTTCCGCCTGGCAATGGCCGAGCACGGCATCCAGGTGCTGCAGACCGCGGTCGGCGACCGCTACGTGCTGGAGGCGATGCGGGAGGGCGGCCACAGCCTCGGCGGCGAGCAGTCCGGCCACCTGATCTTCCTGGACCGGGCCACCACCGGCGACGGGCTGCTCACCGGCCTGCGGCTGCTGGAGATCCTGGCCCGCGGCGGCCGGCCCCTCTCCGAGCTGGCCGCGGTCATGCGCCGCCTGCCGCAGGTGCTGCTCAACGTGCGGGTGGCCAGCCGCCACGGGCTGCGCGAAGCCGACGGGATCTGGCGGGCCGTCTCGGCCGAGGAGGAGCGCCTGGGCGGCCAGGGCCGGGTGCTGGTGCGCGCCTCCGGCACCGAGCCGCTGGTCCGGGTGATGGTGGAGGCGCCCAGCCACGAGGCCGCCCAGGCCGTCGCCGAGCGCCTGGTCGGCGTGGTCGCCGCCGAGCTCGCCTGAGCCCCGCTGCCCGGCCGCCCCGCGCCGGGCCGTGCCGAACCCGGCCGCCGGAGGGATGATCGTCTCCGGACCTTGTTCTGCGGAGGCGATGAGGGATGCGCGCCCTGGGGCGTTGGCGGCTGCGCCGGGCGGCCGACCCGGCCGCGGCGGTGCTGGCTGCGCGGGCGCTCGGGGTGGCCGCGCTCGCCCTGGTGGTGGTCTGGGTGGCCGCCAGCGACTCGGCGGTCGGCGGCGACGCGGCCATCGTGGCGGTGGTGCTGGCGGTGCTGGCCGCGGCCTGGCTGGCGTTCCTGCTCGGGGTCGCCGCCGACCGCCGCCTGCAGGTCGCCACGCTGGTGGCGGTCGGCATGTGCGCGGCCGTCCTCAACCACCTGCGGCCGGCGAGCCCCGCCTTCCTGGCCGCGCTGCTGGCCATGGCCGGGGCGGCCGCCAGGCTGCCGGTCGGCTGGGCGCTGGGCGTGCTGGCGGTGACCGCTGCCGCCATCAGCCTCTCCGAGGGGGTCGGGGCCACCCACACGATCCCGGCCGGGGTCAGCTACACGGCCGCGGCGGCGGTGCTGTTCGGCGTGGCGACCTACGTGCGCACGCTGCGGGAGGCGCACCGCCGGGCCGCGCGGATCGTGGTCGAGCTGCAGGCGACCAGGCGGGCGGAGGCCAGGGCGGCCGCCCTGGCCGAGCGGGCGCGGCTGGCCAGGGAGATGCACGACATCCTCGCCCACGTGCTGTCCGCGCTGAGCCTGCAGCTGGAGGCCACCGCGCTGCTGCTCGGGCGGGAGGGCGCCTCGGAGCGTGCCCTGCGACAGGTGCAGCGGGCGCAGCGGCTCGCCCGCGACGGGCTCGACGAGGCCCAGCAGGCCATCGGCGCCCTGCGCGGTGACCGCCTGCCCGGCCCGGAGCTGCTGGACCGCCTGGTCGAGGAGTTCCGGGAGGCCACCAGCGTCCCGGCCCGCCTGGAGGTTGGCGGCGAGCCCCTGCCGCTCGGCCAGGAGGCCGCGCTGGCGGTGTACCGCACCGCCCAGGAGGCGCTGACCAACATCCGCAAGCACGCCGGCGCGGCCGCCGACGTGGCCGTGCTGCTCCGCTGGCAGCCAGACGGGCTGGCGCTCACGGTGGAGAATCGGCACGCGAACCGGCCGCCCCCGGCCGGGAGGGACGGCCGCGCCGGTGGCGGCTACGGGCTGGCCGGCATGCGGGAGCGGGCCGAGCTGCTCGGCGGCGAGCTGGTCGCCGGGCCCACGCCCGACGGCTTCCGGGTGCGGCTGTGGCTGCCGGCATGAGCCCGATCACCAGGGTGCTGATCGCCGACGACCAGACGATCGTCCGGGAGGGGCTGTCGACCCTGCTGAGCCTGCTGCCCGGCATCGAGGTGGTCGGCGCCGCCACCGACGGCGAGGAGGCCGTCCAGCTGGTGGCGCGCCTTCGGCCCGACGTGGTGCTGATGGACCTGCGCATGCCCCGCATGGACGGGGCCGAGGCGACCAGGCGGATCCGCCAGCTGGCGCCCGCCACCCAGGTGATCGTGCTCACCACCTACGCCGACGACGCCTCGGTGTTCGCCGCCGTGCAGGCCGGTGCGCGCGGCTACCTGACCAAGAACGCCAGCGCCGCCGAGATCCGCCAGGCGATCGCGGCGGTCGGCAGGGGGGAGGCGCTGCTGGACCCGTCGGTGCAGCGCCGCCTGCTGGACGCGCTCGCCGGCCCCGGGGCGATCCCGCCGGCGCCGGCCGAGGAGCTCCCGGACGGGCTCACCCCCAGGGAGGCGGAGGTGCTGCGGCTGATGGCCGCCGGGCGCACCAACCAGGAGATCGCGGCCGAGCTGGTGGTCAGCGAGGGCACGGTGAAGACCCACGTCAACCGGATCTTCGCCAAGGCCAGGGTGCGCGACCGGGGGCAGGCGGTCGCCTACGCCTACCGGCACGGGCTGGCACCGCTCGAGTGAGCGCCTCCACCCACGGCTAGAGGCAGCGGCCCGCAAGATCTCCGCCAGGGTGGACGACGCGGCGGCGCGCCGCCGGATAGCGTCGGGCACGACCATGAGCCATTCCCACCGCCGGGACCGGATCCCGAGGCTGGCCGCCGGCCTGGCCGTGCTCGCCGGGCTGGTGAACCTGCTGTCGGCGCTGCTGCCGGCCGAGCGGGCCCGGCTGCGGCTGCTCGCCGACCTGGTCCCCGGGGCGGTGTCGCGGGGCGCCACCGTGGCGGTGGCCGCCGCCGGCATCGGCCTGCTGCTGCTGGCCGGCGGGCTGCGCCGGCGGCAGCGGGCCGCCTGGCTGGCGACGCTCGCCCTGCTGGGCGGCAGCGCCGTCCTGCACGTCGTCAAGGGCCTGGACGTGGAGGAGGCGCTCACCGAGGCGTTCCTGGCCGGGCTGCTCGCCGGCCAGGGCGCCTGCTTCCCGGCCCGGGCCGACCTCGGCGAGCGGCGGGCCGCGCTCGGCCCGGCGCTGACCGTCGTCGCCGCGACCCTCGCCTACGGCACGCTCGGCCTGGTCGTCAACGACCGCGACGTCCGCGCCGACCTCGGCCTTGGCGGCATGGTCGCCGAGGTCGGCCGGATGGCGCTGGGGCTGGGGGCGGGGGTGCCGCTGTCGGGCCGCTTCGGCCGCCTGTTCCCCGGCTCGCTGGCCGCGGTCTTCTGGGCCGGCACGCTGCTGGTGACCGCCCGCGCGCTCGCCCCCGCCCTGGCCCGCCTGGCCCGCGACCCCGGGCTGCCGGCGGCGGTGGCCGCCTCCAGCGACTCGCTCGCCTACTTCGCCCTGCGCGACGACCGGGCCACCGTCCGGGCCGGTGACGCGCTGGTCGCCTACGGCACGGTCGGGTCGGTGACGCTGGCCGCCGGCGACCCGCTCGGGCCGCCCGCGCAGTGGCCGGCCGCGATCGCCGCGTTCCGCGAGCGGGCGGCCGCCCAGGGCCGGATCGTGGCCGTCCTCGGCTGCGGCGCGGCCGCGGCGGCCGCCTGGCGCGACGCCGGCCTGGTCGCCATCTACCTGGGCGACGAGGCGGTGCTGGACCTGGAGCGGTTCACCCTGGAGGGGCGGGCGGTGCGCATCGCCAGGCAGAGCTGGAACCGGGGCCGGCGGGCCGGCTACACCACCCTGGTGCACCGCTCCGGCGACCTCCACCCGGAGCGGGTGGCCGCCCTCTGCGAGCTGTCACGCCGCTGGCGGGCCGGCGCGGCCGAACGCGGCTTCTCGATGGCCCTCGGCCGCCTGTGCGACCGGCGCGACCCGGACACGCTGGTGGTCGCCGCCGCCGACGCCGAAGGGAGGCTGCGCGGCTTCCTCCACCTGGTCCCCTGGGGCAGCGACGGCGCCAGCCTCGACGTGATGCGCCGCGACCGCCAGGCGCCCTCCTGGCTGAACGACTTCCTGACCGTGGAGGCGGCCCTGCGCCTGCCCGAGCTCGGCGTGCGGCGGCTGTCGCTGAACTTCTCGTTCCTGCGGACGGTGCTGGCGGCCGGGGCCGGGCCCGGCGCGACCGCCAGGCTGCGGCTGGCCCGCTGGCTGCTGCGGCAGCTGTCCGGGCCGTTCCAGATCGAGACGCTGTACCGCTTCAACCGCAAGTTCCGCCCCGACTGGCAGCCGCGCTACCTGGCGGTGGAGACCGCCGAGGAGCTGCCGAGGGTGGCGCTGGCGATGCTGCGCGCCGAAGGGCTGCTGTACCCGCCGTGGCGGCCGCGCCGGCCGGCGCTCGCCGGGGGCGAACGATGAGGCACCGGGCCGTCCACCACCTGGCCGTCCACCACCTGGTGCACCTGCCCACCGGGCTGCTGCGGCAGGTCGGCCAGGCCGGGCCGCTGGAGAGCCCGTGGGTCGCGGCCGGCTTCGCCGCGCTGCTGCTGGCGACCGTGGCGGTGCTGCTGTGGCGCCGCTGGCGCCCCGCGACCGGACCGCCTCCCGGTCACCGCTGGCTGCGCCGCGGCGGCCTGGCCGCCTGGCTGGTCGCCCTGACGGTGCTCGGCGGCCTGGCCGCGGTCAACGCCTACGTCGGCTACGTGCCCACGCTGCCCGGCCTGTTCGGCGACCTGCCCACCGCCGGCGGCGGCTCGCGGGTGGTGCGGCTGCAGGTCGGCGACCCACGCCTGGACGTGCCGCCCGGGCCGTTGTACGTGTACCTGCCGCCCGGCTACGCCGACCCCGCCAACGCCCGCCGCCGGTACCCGGTCATCTACCTGCTGCACGGCTACCCGGGCGGGCCGATCGACTGGTTCCGCGGCGCGCAGGTGCAGCGGACCATGGACGCCATGCTGGCCGACGGCCTGGTCCAGCCGATGATCCTGGCCGCCCCGGACGCCAGCGGCGGCTGGCTGCACGACTCGGAGATGCTCAACCAGGTCGGCGGCCCGCAGGTCGAGAGCTACCTGGTCGGCCCGGTCGTCCGCGCCGTCGACAGCGACTTCCGCACGATCGCCGACCGGTCCGGCCGCGCCATCGGCGGCGTGTCCAGCGGCGGCTACGGCGCCCTCAACCTCGGCCTGCGCCACCAGGGCACCTTCTCGGTGATCCTGTCGCTGATGCCGTACGGGGACCCGGGCGCGGTCACCGCCACGCTGCTCGGCGGCAGCCGCGCGCTGTGGCTGGCCAACGCCCCCGCCGACTACATCCCGAGGATCGCCTTCCGGCACAGGATGGCGGTCGACCTGATCGCCGGCACCTACGACCCCGAGCTGGGGGAGGCCGCCAGGCTCGCCCGCATGCTCCAGGCCCGCCACCAGCACGCGACCTTCACCGAGGTGCCGCACGCCACCCACACCTGGCGCGGCGCCCGCGTGGAGGCGCCCTTCATGCTCGCCTTCGCCGCCGCCCGCCTGGCCGGCCAGCGCTCGGCCGAGGTGGTCGCGTGAACCGGCCGGACCCGCGCTGGGCGCGGCTGGTCGCGCTGGTGCTGGCCCTCACCGCGGCCACCAGCCTGGCGATGGTCCCGGTCGCCTCCTCGGTCGCGGCCCTCACCGCCGGCGCCGCCAGCGCGGTCGCCGGCGACCCGCCGCTGGCCCGCCTGCTCGCCCGCCCCCCGAGCCGCTCGCTGGTCGAGGCGGCCGACGGGTCGCCGCTGGCCGTGCTCCACGGCGCCCAGGACCGGGTGGTGGTGCCGCTGTCGGCGATCCCGCCGCGGGTCCGGCAGGCCGTGCTGGCGATCGAGGACGCCCGCTTCTACCAGCACGGCGCGCTCGACCTGCGCGGCATCGCCAGGGCCCTGGTCGCCGACCTGCGCGGCGGCCGGGTGCTGGAGGGTGGCAGCACCATCACCCAGCAGTACGTGAAGACGGTCGTCACCGGCGACCAGGTGAGCCTGCACCGCAAGCTGGTCGAGGCGGTGGACGCCGCCCAGCTGCAGCGGCGCCTGAGCAAGGACCAGATCCTCGCCGACTACCTCAACCGGGTCTACTTCGGCGACGGCGTCTACGGCATCGCCACCGCCGCCGAGCACTACTACTCCCTGCCGCTGCGGCGCCTGGACCTGGCCGAGGCCGCCGCCCTGGCCGGCACCATCGCCAACCCCGGGCTGTACCGCCCGACCGCCGGGCGGGCCGCGCGGCAGCGGCGCGACCAGGTGCTCGACCGCATGGCGGCGGTCGGCTTCGCCAGCCCCGCCCAGGTCGCCGCCGCCAAGCGGGAGCCGCTGCGGCCGCACCTGCACGTCGAGACCGTCCGCGACCCCTACTTCGTCGACGACGTGACCCGCCAGCTGCTCGGCTCGCACGCCTTCGACGCGGCGCTCGGCCCGGCCGGCTCGCCGGCGCGGGCCAGGGCCGTGTACGGGGGCGGCCTGCGGGTGCGCACCACCCTGCGCCCCGGGGACCAGGCGCTGGCCGAGGCCGCCGTGCGCCAGCAGCTCGGCGGCGCCGGCCTCGACGCCGCCCTGGTCAGCGTCGACCCGTCCAGCGGCGCGATCGTGGCCATGGTCGGCGGCCGCGACTTCGCCAGGTCGCGGGTGAACCTGGCCACCGGCCAGGGCGGCGGCGGCTTCCCGCCCGGCTCCTCGTTCAAGGTGTTCTACCTGGTCGCCGCGCTGGAGCAGGGCGTGCCGCTGAGCCTGCGGTTCGACACCGCCTCGCCGCGGACGGTGGTGGCGCCCGAGTGCCCGCGCGGCTACACCGTCCACAACGCCGAGGCCGCGCCGCC
>DASQWY010000513.1:0-6477 GCA_035640005.1 Actinomycetes bacterium | reverse complement strand
TGGGCGTGCACGCCGACGTGGTCGCCGCGCTGGCGCCGGGTCAGCGCCTCCCCGGCCGGGGTGAGGGGGAACGCGGCGCGGCGCTCGAGCTCCTCGCGGAAGCGCTCGGGGCCGAGCTCCTGGACCAGGTAGCGCATGCGGCAGGTCCAGCGGTTCTCGCGGTCGCCGAGCTCGCCGAACAGCTGCGCGATCGCCCGGGTGAGCTCGACCGCCTGCTCGGGGCGGACGAACACGTCCAGGTCGGAGGCCATCCGCGGCCCGTCGGAGAGCCCGCCGCCGACCAGCAGGTTGAAGCCGGCCTCGCCGTCGCCGGCGCGGGCGGGCCACAGCCCGACGTCGTTGATCTCGGCCTTGGCGCAGTCCTCGCGGCAGCCGGTCACGCTCATCTTGAACTTGCGCGGCAGGTTGGCGTACTCGCGGTTGCCGGTGAAGAAGTCGGAGATCGCCCGGGCGACCGGGTAGGCGTCCAGCACCTCGTCGGCGTCCAGCCCCGACACCGGGCAGCACAGCACGTTGCGGGCCGAGTCGCCGCACGCCTGGGTGGTGGTGATCCCGACCGCCTCCAGCCGCCGCCAGATCTCGGGGACGTCGCCGATCCGGATCCAGTGCAGCTGCACGTCCTGGCGGGTGGTGAGGTCCAGGAAGCCGTCGCCGAAGACGGGGTTGGGCTCCGGCCCGCGGGCGTGGGCGCTGGCCAGCTCGCCGATGGTGCGGGCCTGCTCGGCGGTCAGCCGGCCGCCGGGGACCTTGATCCGGACCATGAACGCGTCGCCGCCCTGCCGCTGCGGGTACAGGCCGACCCACTTCAGCCGCTCCTGCTCGCCGGGCACCGCCGCGATCGCCTCGGGCCCCTCCCGGGCGTAGCGGTCGATGACCGCCTGGCGCACGTCCAGCGGGTGGCGTTCCAGCTTCCACCGCTCGACCTGGTTGAGCTGCTGCTGTCCGCGCAGAAACTCCATGGTCACCGCCTCGCGGCCTGGTCGGCGCGGAGGGTGGCCAGGGCGGCGTCGAAGCGCTCCGACGGGCTGGAGCCGTGCAGGCCGCACTCGCGGTCGCCGCCGCTCTCCCACCACCAGCGGCCGGCGCGCTCCTCCTCGCCCGGCCGCAGCGGCCGGGTGCACGGCTCGCAGCCGATGCTGGCGTAGCCGCGCGCGTACAGCGGGTGGACCGGCAGGCCGTGGGAGCGGGTGTAGGCCCAGACCTCGTCCCTGGTCCAGTCCGCCAGCGGGTTGAGCTTGACGATGCCGCCGTGGTCGTGGTCGACCTCGACCTTGGCGGTGCCCGCCCGGCGGTCGCTCATGTCGCGGCGCAGCCCGCTGGCCCAGGCGTCGACGCCCTGCAGGGCGCGGGCCAGCGGCTCGACCTTGCGCACGTGGCAGCAGAGCCGGCGCAGGGCGACGTCGCGCCGGAACGGGTTCTGCCCGTGCCGGCCGAGCATCGCCTCCAGCGCGCCGGCGTCGGGGGTGACCACCTCCAGCTGCACGCCCCAGCGGGCGCGGACCGCGTCGACGAAGTCGTGGGTCTCCTGCGGCAGGCGGCCGGTGTCGATGGTGAGCACCCGCACGGCCGGGTCGACCCGCCGGGCCAGGTCGAGGATCACCATCCCCTCCGCCTGGAAGGCGGTCACGACCGCGAAGCGGTCGCGGAAGGCCTCCACCGCCCAGCCGACCACCTCGGCGGCTGGCGACCGCTGCAGGCGGGCGGCCGCCGCCTCCACGTCCAGGCACGGCGACGCCGCCGTCATCGCTGCTGACTCCCCACGCTGCTGCCTCCTCGACCGGGCTTACGGGCGTCGAGGCCCGGCGGTCGAGGTCGTGAGCGCGGAGCTGAGCGCTACCGCTCGCGAGGCGACCGCCGGGCGCCGCGACAGGCGCAGGAGACGACGCGCTGGTAGTCCAGCGCGCGGTTGCGGGTCAGCAGCACGACGGTCACGCCCCTACGCTGCCCTCGACAGGCCGGAGCTGTCAAGCACCGTCGAGCTCGGCCAGCAGCCGCTTGGGCGCGACCATCCGCCATGCGTCGGCGACCAGGTCGCCGATCTCCTCCCAGTCGACTGCTACGTCCAGGTACACGCCGAGCCAGCCGCGGTGGCCGACGTAGGGCGGGCGGAAGTAGCGGCCGGGGTCCGCGGCGACCAGCGCCTCCTGCGCCCCGGGCGGGGCCGCGCACCAGAAGGCGAGCCGGTCGTCGTGGTGGTGGTCGGCGTAGCTGACGAAGGTCTTCCGGTCGCGCACGAACCAGGTCGGCTCGCCGTGGCTCTGCCGTTCGGTGGTCTCCGGCAGGGCCAGGCACAGCCGCCGCAGCCGCTCAAGCGGGTCGGTGGGCACCCGCAGATTGTGCCGCACGCCCCCGTCAGGGTGTAGACAGACCGGCAGGATGGCTGCGGACGGACAGGGAGGCTGGTGGCGGCGGGTCCCGGCGCCGCTGCTGGACGCCGGCCTGGCGCTGGCGATGGGGGCCGCCACCACGCTGGCGATCGCCGTCTCGCCGGACCGGGTGGCGCGCCACGGCGCCGGCGCCTACCTGCTGGGGTGGGCGATCGCCGCGCTGCTGCTGGGGCGGCGCCGCTGGCCGCTGGGGGTGCTGCTGGCCTCCGCCGCGCTCATGCAGGTCTACTACCTGTTCGACTTCCCGGGCATCTTCCCGGCCGTGCCCCTGTCGGTGGCGCTGGCCGGCGCCTGGGCCGCCGGCCACCGGCGCTGGTCGCTGCTGGTCGCCGGCTGGTTCGTGGCGGTGCCGCTGGCCTACCGGACGCTGGTGCCCAGGCAGCCGGTGCTGCCGGTGCTCGGCGACGGGGTGCGGGACGCGGCCCTGCTGGCCGCCGTGCTGCTGCTCGGCGAGGCGGTGCGGGCCCGCCGCGCGCTGGACCTGGAGCGGCAGCGGTCGGAGCGGTTGCTGCTGAACGTGCTCCCCGCCCCCATCGCCGAACGGCTCAAGCAGCGGGAGCAGCTGATCGCCGACGGCTTCCCCGAGGTCACCGTGCTGTTCGCCGACCTGGTCGACTTCACCCGGCGCAGCGAGCGGGCCACCCCGGAGCAGCTGGTGGCGACCCTCAACGAGCTGTTCTTGGTGTTCGACCGGCTCGCCCGGCGGCAGGGACTGGAGAAGATCAAGACCATCGGCGACGCCTACATGGTCGCCGGGGGCCTGCCCGAGCCACGAGCCGACCATGCCGAGGCGGTCGCCGAGATGGCGCTGGCGATCCGCGAGGAGGTCGCGCGGCGGTCCGACCCCGGCGGCCGGCCGCTGCAGGTGCGGATCGGCATCGACAGCGGGCCGGTGGTGGCGGGGGTGATCGGCGCCAGCAAGTTCGCCTACGACCTGTGGGGCGACACGGTCAACACCGCCAGCCGCATGGAGTCCCACGGGGTCGCCGGCTGCATCCAGGTGACCGAGCGCACCTACCGGCGGCTGCGGGACCGCTACCGGTTCGAGCGGCGCGGGCCGGTACCCGTCAAGGGCAAGGGGGAGATGGTCACCTGGTTCCTGCTCGGCAGGAACCACTGAGCACCCCCCCGGGTCAGCGGCGAAGGGTGAAGGCGCGCCGGTAGGCGGTGGGGGTCGTGCCGGTGGCGCGGGCGAAGTGCCGGCGCAGGTGGGGGGCGGTGCTGAAGCCGCAGGCGTGCGCGACCCGCTCGACGGCCAGGTCGGTCTGCTCCAGCAGCTGCCGGGCCAGCAGCACGCGCTGGCTCAGCACCCACTGCAGCGGGGTGGTCCCGGTCTCGGCGCGGAAGCGGCGGGCGAAGGTCCGTGGCGACACCCCCGCGTGCCGCGCCAGCCGGGCGAGGTCCAGCCGTTCGTGCAGGTGCTCCAGCGCCCAGCCACGGGTGGCCAGCAACCAGGTCCCAGCCGGCCCCGAGGCCGGGATGGGCTGCTCGATGAACTGTGCCTGGCCGCCGTCGCGGTGGGGGGCGACCACGGTGTGGCGGGCGATGGCCGCGGCGACGGTGGCGCCGTGGTCGCAGCGCACCACGTGCAGGCACAGGTCCAGGCCGGCCGCGACCCCGGCGCTGGTCAGCACGGCACCCTCGTCGAGGTACAGGACGTGGGGATCGACCGTCACCGACGGGAAGTGGTCGGCCAGCTTCGCGGCGGCGACCCAGTGGGTGGTGGCGCGGTGGCCGTCCAGCAGCCCGGCGTAGGCCAGCGCGAACGCCCCGGTGCAGATCGACAGCACCCTGGCTCCCCGCGCGGCCGCCGCCCGCAGGCTCGCCAGCACCGCCGGCGGGGGTGGGCGCAGCACCTCGTCGTACCCGGGGACCACCACCGTGTCCGCGGTGGCCAGGGCGCGCGGCCCCACCTCGGCGTGCAGGACCACGCCGGTCGAGGTCCGCACCGGGCCGCGGCGCGGGCCGGCCAGCGTGAGCCGGTACAGGCCGTCGCCGTGGTAGCCGAACACGTGCACCGGGATGGCGACGTCCAGCAGGACGCAATCGTCCAGCATCAGGATGACCACGTGGTGCGGGGCCATGTTGGCAAGATATAGCCCAAGGTCGTCATTCTTGCCACTCGCGGCCGGTGGGTGGTCGGCGCATGGTGGAATTGGGCCTCCAACCCTCGCGAGGAGGAGGTTTCGTGACGACACGGTCCGATGCATGACCTGGTCCCGACGGAGGGCTGAGCAAGGAGCTGGATCATGAGCAGGCTCTTCATGCTTTCCATGCCCGCCAAGGTGAACGTGGCCGGCATGCTGGTGGCGGCAGCCGGGATCCTGGTCGAGTACTTCTCCGGGGTGGAGGGGTTCCCGACTGTTCCGCCGGGCCCGTTCATCCTGGCGGGGGCGGCGGCGCTGGTCGCCTTTGGGCCGTGGCGCTGGACGCCGGCCGTCGCGGTGCTCGCGCCGCTGCTCAGTCTGGCCCTCGGCACGCTGTCGACCGTCCTGAACTGGGGAACCACCGCGCCGCTGAGCGACCCGGGTGAGCCGGCCGGGTTCGCCGGCGCGGTCCTCCAGTTCTCGGGGCTGCTCGCCGCGCTCGCTGCCGGCATCGTGGTCGTCATGCGCCCCCCGCAGGTCCGGGCCTGAGCCGCCTCCTGGATCACCGGCGTCACCCTCGACGTCGCCGGCGGCCAGGTCATGCGCCGACGATCGAGGACTACCTGACGGTCCCGCCGGGGCTGGTCATCCTGCTGGACGCCGGCGCCCCGAGCGGGCGGCGGCCGATCGCCCGGCCGGTGTCGCGGTCGAAGAAGTGGAAGCGCGCCGGGTTCACCGACAGGCGCACGCGCTGGCCGGTGCGGGCGCCGGTGCGGGCGTCGACCGCCGCGGTGAACATGCTGCTGCCCTCCCCCGCGACCAGCGGGATCGGCGCGCCGGCCTCCGGGTCCTCCGCCACGCCCTCGACCTGCACCGGCGGCGCCGCCACGGTGAACAGCAGGTGCGCCTCCGAGCCGAGGTCCTCGACCACGTCCGGGGTCACCTCGATGACCGGCAGCCGCTCGTCGCGCCACACCTCGGCGTCCTGGAAGTCCGACGGGCGCACCCCGAGGATCACCGTGCGCCCCTGGTAGCCGTCCAGGTCCGCCTCGGCCGGGACGGGTAGGCGGTAGCCGCCGAACCCGAGTTCGCCGCCCTTGACGGTCGCCTCCACCAGGTTCATCGCCGGCGAGCCGATGAAGCCGGCTACGAACAGGTTGGTGGGGTTGCGGAACAGCATCTGCGGCGTGTCCACCTGCTGCAGCACGCCGTCGCGCAGCACCGCCACACGGTCCCCCAGGGTCATCGCCTCGACCTGGTCGTGGGTGACGTACACGATGGTGGTGCGCAGCTGCTCGTGCAGCCGGGCCAGCTCGGCGCGCATCTGCACCCGCAGCTTGGCGTCCAGGTTGGAGAGCGGCTCGTCCATCAGGAACGCCTGCGGCTCCCGCACCATCGCCCGCCCGATCGCCACCCGCTGCCGCTGGCCGCCGGACAGGTCGGACGGCTTGCGCGCCAGGTACTCCAGCAGCGCCAGCACCTGCGCCGCGCCGTGCACCCGCCGCTTGACCTCCTGCTTGGGCGTGCGGCGCAGGCGCATGCCGAAGCCGATGTTCTGCTCGACGGTCATGTGCGGGTACAGCGCGTAGTTCTGGAAGACCATGGCGATGTCGCGGTCCTTGGGCTTCTCGTCGGTGACCACCCGGTCACCGATGATCACCTCGCCGTCGGTGACCTCCTCAAGGCCGGCGATCATCCGCAGGATGGTCGTCTTGCCGCAGCCCGACGGCCCGACCAGCACGACGAGCTCGCCGTTGCCGACCTCGAGGCTGAGGTTGCGGACGGCCACGGTGCCGTCTCCGTAGACCTTTCCGACCTGGTCGAGGACGACACGTGCCATCGCGGCGCTCCTTCGGCGCGTTGCGCATACTGCAACCTGAGGTGCCGCGCATCCTACACCGGGCGGGCAGTGCTTGACAAAACCGCCTCGCGCCGCGCAAACTGCTCCCGATGGTGTTGCTCGTCATGCAACACCTTCGCCTCGACCGAAGAGGGCCCGATGA
>DASQWY010000512.1:0-2767 GCA_035640005.1 Actinomycetes bacterium | reverse complement strand
TGACCGACCACTCGCCCCGCCTGACCGTTGCCAGCGGCCTGTCGCCCGGGCGGCTGCGCGAGCAGCTCGACCTGGTCGCCCGCTGCAACCGTCAGCTGGCCCCCTTCCGCATCCTCAGCGGCATCGAGGTCGACATCCTGGAGGATGGCGCGCTGGACCAGGAGGAGGAGTTGCTGGCGCGACTGGACGTGGTGGTGGCCAGCGTCCACTCCAGGCTGCGGATGCCGGCGGCGGAGATGACCCGCCGCATGCTGGTCGCGGTCGCCAACCCGCACACCGACGTGCTCGGTCACTGCACCGGCCGGATGGTGGTCGGCCGCGGCCGCCCGGAGTCCGAGTTCGACCCGCGGGTGGTGTTCGCCGCCTGCGCCGAGTCCGGCGTGGCGGTGGAGGTCAACTCGCGGCCCGAGCGGCAGGACCCGCCCAAGCGCCTGCTGCGCCTGGCGGTGGAGGCGGGCTGCCGGGTGGCGATCGACACCGACGCGCACGCCCCTGGCCAGCTCGACTGGCAGGTGCTGGGGTGCGAGCGCGCCGCCGCCTGCGGGGTGGCCCCCGACCTGGTGGTCAACGCCTGGCCGGCCGAGGAGCTGCTGGCCTGGACGGCCCGCCGCCGCTGAGGTCAGGCCCGGCCCCGGACGAAGCAGCCGGCCAGGTGGTCGTCGACCACCCCGCAGGCCTGCATCGTGGCGTAGACGGTGGTCGCGCCGACCTGGCGGAAGCCGCGGCGCTTCAGCTCCTTCGCCAGCACCACCGACTCGGGGATGGTGGCGGGCACCTCGGCGAAGCTGGCCGGGGCCGGGTGGTCGGCCGGCGCGTGCGACCAGACCAGCTCGGGCAGGGTGGTGTCGTCCAGGGCGAGCACGGCCCGCGCGTTGGCGATGGTCGCCGCGACCTTGCGGTGGTTGCGGATGATCCCCGGGTCGCCGAGCAGGCGGGCGACGTCCCGGTCGCCGAACCCGGCCACCACGGCCGGGTCGAAGCCGGCGAACGCCCGCCGGAACCCCTCCCGCTTGCGCAGGATCGTCAGCCAGGACAGGCCGCTCTGGAACCCTTCCAGGCAGAGCCGCTCGAACAGCCCCACCTGGTCGTGGACCGGCCGGCCCCACTCGCGGTCGTGGTAGTCGAGGTACTCCGGCGCCGAGGTCGCCCAGCGGCAGCGCGGCCGCCCGTCCGGGCCCGGCACCAGGTCGGGCATGACGGCTCCTCGGGGTCGCGGTCGACCGGCAGGCCTGATTCAACCGCGACGATCCGACAGCCGCCGCGCCCGCCGCTCGCGAGCGTCGACGGGGCAGCAGGTAGCATGCGCGCGTGGCAGCGGACCGGCGCACCGTCGAGCAGTGGTTCCTCGGCATCGAGGAGCGCGGCAACCCGGCCAGCGAGATCGACCGGCGCCGCGGCGACGGGCGCGCCTGGACCGAGGGCAACCGGGTGGAGGCGCTGGTCCACGGCGCCGCCTACTACCCGCGGCTGCTGCACGAGCTGCGGCGGCTGCGCGACGGCGACATGGTCAGCCTGGCCGACTGGCGCGGCGACGCCGACCAGCGGCTGGACGGGCCCGGCACCGAGCTGGGCAGGGTCCTCGCCGACCTGGCCCGCCGCGGCGTGCAGGTCCGCGGCCTGCTGTGGCGCTCGCACCCGCGCCAGCTCCACTTCAACGAGGAGGAGAACCTCCACCTCGGCGCGGTGGTCAACCGCGCCGGCGGCGAGATCCTGCTGGACGAGCGGGTCCGCGGCCCCGGCAGCCAGCACCAGAAGCTCGTGCTGCTGCGCCACCCGGGCCGCCCGGACGCCGACGTCGCCTTCGTCGGCGGCATCGACCTGTGCCACGGCCGCCGCGACGACCGCCGGCACCGCGGGGATCCGCAGGCGGTGGCGATGGACCCGCGCTACGGGACCCACCCGCCCTGGCACGACGTGCAGCTGGAGGTCCGCGGCCCGGCCGTCGGCGACCTGTCGGTGACCTTCCGCGAGCGCTGGGAGGATCCCACCCCGCTCGACCACCACAACCCGTGGCGGGCGCGGCTGACCCGCCGGGTCGCCCAGCCGCGCCACCCGACCCCGCTGCCAGCCGCCCTGCCCGACCCGGGGCCGGCCGGGCCGCACGCGGTGCAGGTGCTGCGCACCTACCCGGCCAAGCGGCCGCGGCTGCCGTTCGCGCCCGCGGGGGAGCGCTCGATCGCCCGCGCCTACACCAAGGTGCTGTGGCGGGCCAGGCGGCTGGTCTACCTGGAGGACCAGTACCTGTGGTCGGTCGAGGTCGCCCGGGTGCTGGCCGAGGCGCTGCGCCGCTCGCCGGAGCTGCGGCTGATCGCGGTGGTGCCCCGCTACCCCGACCAGGACGGGCGGCTGACCGGCCCGCCCAACCGCATCGGCCAGCAGACCGCCGTCGAGCTGGTGCGGGCGGCCGGCGGCGAGCGGGTGGCCGTGTACGACCTGGAGAACGAGGCCGGCACGCCGGTCTACGTCCACGCCAAGGTCTGCGTGGTCGACGACGTGTGGGCGGCGGTCGGCTCCGACAACCTCAACCGGCGCTCCTGGACCCACGACGCCGAGCTGGCCGCGGCCGTGGTCGACAGCACCAGGGACCCGCGGGCGCCCGCCGACCCGGCCGGGCTGGGCGACGGCGCGCGGGTGTTCGCGCGCCAGCTGCGCCTGCAGCTGTGGGCCGAGCACCTCGGCCGGGCCACCGGCGACGACGCCGACCTGCTGGACCCGGTCAGCGGCTTCGGGGCGCGGCGGGCGGCGGCAGAGCGGCTGGCCGCCTGGC
>DASQWY010000511.1:0-11902 GCA_035640005.1 Actinomycetes bacterium | reverse complement strand
ATCCGTGGATGGAACCCGAAAGGCCTGCGGATCAAGCTCAACGAAGTGCCGCGCTGTGTCGATCCACTGTTGGGCGAGCTCGTCCGCGTCGCTTGCCCGCGCAGGCCGAATCACGATGCCCTCCATGGTGGAGCACTCTAGCCCGCTCCGGCCTCGTGGGTCCTGCCCGCCCCAGCAGCGGCGGATCCTCGGCCACCCCGCCCCACGTCAAGGGTGCTCGCTCCCGCTCGCATCGCTCCGCGACGGCCTGCGGCCGCCCTTGACCCGGGGCAGGGTCCCCGGCCTGGAGCTTGCCAGCAGCCGGGGCAGGCAGGCCCCCACGACCTCAGGGGAGGACCGCGACGGACTGGGACGAGGTTGCCGAACGGTTCACCGACCCCTGGACGGCCGGCGTGCTCCTGGACGAGCTGGAACTCGGCGGTCGGGTCGCCATGTGCCTCTACTACGGCGACGGCTTCGGGGACTGGCCGGCGTGACCCAGGCCCGCGGCCGGCCAGAACTGCATACCTGGCTGGCCGCCAATGAACCCCGAGCAGCCCCGCCAGTGGCACGCCGCGCTCGAAGCCGAGCACCAGCGACGCAAGCCGCAGCGTCCGGTTGTTCCGGTTCCGCTGGGACGGCCTGGTTGTGCTGCCGCCCCTGAGCTGGGCAGTCAGGCGCCCGGCCGTCCCGCCAGCGTTCCGTCACCGCCTGCCGATCACGCCTCCCCGAGCAGTCCAAGCGCGCACATCTGCCCTGGTCAGCTCAGGTTCAGCCCCTCGTGGTGAGCCCCGTCGTCTCTTCACACGGCAGAGGTCACAGGCCGAAACCTGTCACGCCCACCAGCACAAACGCGTTCCGTCCCCGCCTGCTGCGGCTGTCAAGTTCCAGAGGTCAGGCGGAATAGGACTCTGGAAGGTCGGCGGTTCAAGGATAGGGTGCGAGGGGCCGGGCGACCTTCGGACCCGACCCCTCCGAGCTGCTCAGTTACGCCTTGGCGTAGGTGTCCCCGCCCGTGAAGTCCACGCCGACGTAGGGCTCATCGCCCACCACCCAGGCGTCGTGGCCAGGCGGGATCTGGACCGCGTCCCCAGGCCCGCACTCCAGCTCCTCGCCCGTGTCCATCCTGACGTGCAGGCGCCCCGAGATGGCGTAGCCCACGTGGTGGACCTGGCAGCTGTCGCCGCCGACGATGGGCTTGACGCACTCCGACCAGCGCCAGCCCGGCTCGAAGGTGGTGCGCATCAGGGTGGCCCCGTCCAACTCCACCACCTGCACGACGCCTCGATCGACGGGGCGCACGGCGCCCTCATCCAGTGACCTTGCCTCAGGCCGCATGGCCTTCCCCCCTCTGGTTGACAGGAGGGCCAACCCTACCTGGTCACGACACCGGACGACGCGCGGCGACCTGACACGGTCCTGTTAAGTCCTGTTAGTCCTGCTGCCAGCAAGCTGCCAGCAACCGAACATCGCGTGGCCTCGCGTGGCACGGTCATGTCTTCGTGGATAGGGACGCTTACCTGCGGTGACGTGGCTGGAGAGCGGGCCGCGCCGTGAAGCTCACGGGAGAGGCGAAGTCTTCATACGGCAGGGTCACAGGCTCGAAACCTTCAGCAGCCCACACGCCGCGCCCGGCCTGGGCGACGAAGGCGGCGGGGCGTAGGTGTTCAGGTGGCAGGCGGCGCTGGGGTGATGGCGTTGTCGCGTCGCGGGAGGCGGACGCTGATGTCCAGCCCGCCGGTGGGCACGGCGGTTGCGTCCACGGTGCCGCCGTGCACCGCGGCGATCGATGAGACGAGGGTGAGGCCGAGCCCGAAGCCGTCGTGGCGGGTGCGGTCGTCGAGCCGGGTGAAGGGCAGGAACAGGCGTTGGACCATGTGGGCGGGGACCACCGTTCCGGTGTTGACCACGCGCAGAACGGATGTGGCGTCGTGGGCGGTCGTCGAGATCGTGACGGTGCCGCCCGCGATGTTGTAGCGCTCGGCGTTGTCGAGCAGGTTGTTGACGAGCCGTTCGAGCAGCACGGCGTCGCCGGTCACCGGGGCTTCGTCGAGCGTGGTGATCATCGTGATGCCGTCGGCGGCACGTCCCTCGAGTGCGTCCTCGGCGACGGCGGCCAGGTCCAGCGGGTCGGTGAGGGCGCGCGCCTGGTCGTTGCGCGCGAGAACCAGCAGTGCCTCAATGAGCCGCTCGGCGTGATCGACGGCCTGGCGGACATCGGCGGCCATCGACACCAGCTCGTCGCGCGTCGGCTCCGGCTTGGCGAGCACGACGTCGATCGCGGTGCGCATGACGGTCAGCGGCGTGCGCAGCTCGTGGCTTGCGTTGGCGATGAACTGCCGCTGGCTGGCGAACGCGCGGTCGAGCCGTTCGAGCATGGTGTCGAAGGTGTCGGCGAGCTCACGCAGCTCGTCGCGCGGCCCCTGCAGGGCGATGCGCTGGGACAGGTTCTGCTCACTTGCCGCGCGGGCAGCCGCGGTGAGCCGGCGCACCGGCCGCAGGATGCGTCCGGCGACGATCCAGCCCGCTACCGCGGCGAGCAGTGTGACGCCGGCCAGGCCGAGCAGCGAGTAGGTCAGCAGGTGGGTCAGCGTCGTGCCGCGCTGCGCGGCGGCGCCGGCCTGGACGCCGTTGGCATACACCGCGGCGCACTTCTGCATGACGTCGGCGCCACGCGTCTGCGCCGCCGTGAGGCACTGCTCGACCGCCTGCTGGATCGACCGTGGGATCCTGGTGGTCGTCGTGCTGTGCAAGCTGTGCGCGACCAGCAGGTAGGTGATCAATACCAGCGCGGCCCCGCCCAGCGCGAACAGCGACGTGTAGAGCAGCGTCAGGCGCGCCCGGGCGCTGAGGTGGCTTCTCACAGCCGGTAGCCGACGCCGACGACGGTCTCGATCAGCGGCGGGTCGCCCAGCTTGCGGCGCAGTCGCCCGACGGTCACCGCGACCGTGTTGCTGAACGGGTCGGCATGCGCATCCCACACGTGCTCGAGCAGCTCCTCGGCGCTGACCACTGCGCCGCCCGCGCCGGCCAGGCACTCCAGCACCCCGAACTCCTTGCGGGTCAGGGCCAGCGGGATGCCGGCGCGGCTGGCGCGGTGCCGCGCGCGATCGACCACCAGGTCGCCCCGCCGCACGACCGCGGGCGAGCCGGGTCCGCGTCGCCCCAGGGCGCGGACGCGCGCGATCAGCTCGTGGAAGGCGAACGGCTTGCCGAGGTAGTCGTCCGCGCCCAGCTCCAGCCCGTCGACCCGATCCTCCACGTCGGTGGCCGCGGTGAGCATCAGGATGCGGCTGGGCGAGCCGTCGCGCACCAGCCGGCGGCAGACCTGGTCGCCGTGCACGGTCGGCAGGTCGCGGTCGAGCACGACCACGTCGTAGTCGGTGCTGGTAGTGCTCTGCAGGGCTGCCGCGCCTTCGTAGACCACGTCGACGGCGAAACCGGCGTCGCGCAGGCCCTCGCCGATCCGGTTGGCCAGCGCGACGTGATCCTCCACGACCAAGACTCGCACCCGCACATCCTGTACCTGCCCGGATGACATCCGCCTAACAACCACCGTTCGGCTCATGTCATGGGCTGCTTGCTAGACCGGAAGGGGCCGCGGCGCCGCGGCCCACCTCGAACGGAGCAGCCATGCATCGGACAGCAGCCTGGTCCCGGTGTGCACCGACGACCGAACCCCTGAGGAGGAGATCATGAACGACGGCACCGGCGTCGTACGCCGGCCATGGCGGGCAGGGCCGCCCACAGCGCGAACCGCGGCCGCCATCATCGCCACGGGCGCCGTGGCCCTGCTGGCGGCGGCATGCAGCGGCGGAAGCCCATCAACGGCCGGTTCGGGCGGCTCGCCGAGTGCGGGAGGCTCATCGACCTTCCCGTCGGCGGTCGGCTTCTCCCGCTGCATGCGCTCCCACGGGGTGCCGAGGTTCCCCGACGCCGGCAGCGGCGGCGAGATCCCAAAGGGCGACGCGCAGCATTTCGGGGCGAGCACCTCCCAGCTGCAGGCGGCCCAGAGAGCCTGCCAGGACCTGCTCCCGAACAACGGCGGGTCGGTCCAACAGACCCAACAGTGCTTCTTGGCCGGCGACTGTCCACCGGCCGTGGTGCAGCGGCTGCTGAACGTCGAGCGGCAGTTTGCCCACTGCATGCGCTCCCACGGGGTGCCGCACTGGCCCGACCCTACCATCGATTCCGAGGGGCGTCCTGTCTTCGCCATAAGCATCAACAAGGAAGGCTTTGACCCGCATTCGCCGCAGATCATGGCCAAGGGCGACGAATGCAGCCACCTGATGCCCGGGGTGCCCGGGGCGCCGTTGGCGGTGTCACCGTGAAAGGCATTGCCGCACCGAATCCACTGCGTCGGCGCCGGTGGGTGATCGTTGCGGTGGTGTTGGTGGTGGTGATTGCCGCGGGCGCCCTCGGGGTGGTCGGTGGCGTGTTCGACAGGGGCGGGGGCAGCAGCGGGTCGGGGGACAACGGGTCGGCGACGTCGCTGGCGACGGTCACGCGCCGGTCACTGTCGGAGCAGACGCAGGTCAACGGCACGCTGGGGTATGCGGGCTCCTACACGGTCCTCGGCCGGGCGCCCGGCACGGTGACCTGGCTGCCGGCGGTGGGGCAGGTCATCCGCCAGGGTCGGGCGTTGTATCGGGTGGATGGGGCGCCGGTGCTGCTGCTGTACGGGTCCATCCCGGCCTACCGCGCCCTGGCCGAGGGCGCGACCGCCGCGGACGTGACCGGAAAGGATGTGGCGCAGCTGAACCACGACCTGGTCGCGCTGGGGTATGTGGACAAGGCTGAGGTGGACTCGGCCTGGGATGCGTTCAACTGGGCCACCAAGGCCGGCGTGGAGAAGCTGCAGAAACACCTCGGGGTGGACCAGACCGGCAAGCTGTCCCTGGGCGACGTGGTGTTCCTGCCGACTGCCGCGCGGGTGACCACGCTGCGGGCCAGTCTCGGCGCACCGGCGACCGGCCCGGTGCTGCAGGCGAGCTCGACGGCGCGGACGGTGAGCGTCGCCTTGGACGCGGACCTGCAATCCGAGGTCAAGGCCGGTGACCGGGTCACCATCACCCTGCCGGATGGCAGCACCACCCCCTGCAGGGTCACCTCGGTGGGCAAGGTCGCCACCGCCCCGTCGAACGACTCGGGTGGTGCAGGCAGTTCCACCCCGACGGTGCCGGTGACGATCCAGCCCACCGATCCGACGGCCACCGGCAGCCTGGATCAGGCGCCGGTGCTGGTGGCGATCACCGAACGCAGTGTGCACAACGTGCTGGCGGTGCCGGTGAACGCGCTGCTCGCCCTGGCTGGCGGCGGGTACGCCGTCGAGGTCGCCAACGCCGACGGGACGCGCCACCCGGTGCCGGTCTCGCCGGGGCTGTTCGACGACGCGGCGGGTATGGTGCAGGTCGCCGGGTCCGGCCTGGCCGCCGGGCAACACGTCGTGGTGCCGGCCTCATGAGCGCGGTGTTGCAGGTCGAGCAGGTGACCAAGACCTACCCCACCCAGCCGCCGGTCACCGCGCTGCGCGGGGTGAGCTTCACCGTCGCGCGGGGCGAGCTGGTCGCGATCGTCGGCCCGTCCGGGTCCGGCAAGACCACGCTGTTGCACGTGCTGGGCACCCTGGACCGCCCCAGTTCCGGACGGGTACGCGCCGCCGGGCTGGACGTCGCGATGTTGAACGACCGGGAGCTGGCCACGCTGCGCGCCACCCGCATCGGGTTCGTGTTCCAGCAGTTCTTCCTCGCCGAGCACGTCACTGTGCTCGACAACGTCGCCGACGGTCTGCTCTACGCCGGTGTCGGCATCAAGCAAGGCCGCGCCCAGGCCGCCGAGGCGCTGGCCGCCGTCGGCCTCGGCGACCGCCCGCACGCCCGACCCACGCAGCTGTCCGGTGGCCAGCGGCAGCGGGTGGCCATCGCCCGCGCGTTGGTCGGCCGGCCGGCGATCGTGCTGGCCGACGAGCCAACCGGCAACCTGGACAGCGCCACCGGCGAGGCACTGATCACGCTGCTCGAAGAACTCAACGCGGCCGGTACGACCATCCTCCTCGTCACCCACGACCGCGGTATCGCCGCCCGGCTGCACCGACGGATCGAGATGCTGGACGGGCGCATCGTCGCCGACACCGCCGACCACAGCGCCTACGCCGAAAGCCCGACGTGAGCGCCGCACTCGCGCCGCGCCGGTTGCGGCTGGCGGACCTGGGCCGGCTGGCCAGCATCGGGCTGCGTACCCGCAAACTGCGCGCCGCCCTGTCCGCGCTCGGCATCGCCATCGGGGTGGCGGCCATCGTCGCGGTCCTCGGGTTGTCGTCCTCCGCCCAGGCCGGGCTGCTGGCCGAAATCGACAAGCTGGGCACCAACCTGCTCACCGTCACCAACGGGCAAACGGCCGCCGGCGACACCGCCGAGCTCCCGGTCGCCGCACCCGGCATGATCTCCCGGATCGGGCCGGTCACCGCCGTGCAATACACCGGCCTGGTCGGCGGCGTGAACGTCTACCGCAGCCCGCTGATCCCCTCGATCAACACCAACGCCCTGTCCGTGCAGGCCACCAGCGTCGACCTGCCCGCCACCGTCGGCACCTCGGTGGCCGAGGGCCGGTTCCTCAACCCGGCCACCGCCCGCGAACCGGTCGCCGTGCTCGGCGCTGCCGCCGCCGGGCGGCTGGGTATCGACCGGCTCTACCCAGGCGAGCGGATCCGGGTCGGCCAGCAGTGGTTCTACCTGGCCGGCACCCTGCACCCGGCCATGCTCGCTCCGGAGATCGACTCCGCCGTGCTGATCGGATTCCCCGCCGCCGAACGCTACCTCGGCTTCGACGGCCACCCCTCCGAGATCTACCTGCGCGCGGCCACCGACCAGGTCGACGCCGTCCACGACGTCCTCGCCGCCACCGCCAACCCCGAAAACCCCAACCAGGTCTACCTCTCCCAACCCTCCGACGCGCTGGTCGCCCGCGCCCAAGCCAAGAGCGCCCTCAACGGCCTGTTCCTCGGCCTGGGCGCCGTATCCCTGCTCGTCGGCGCCGTCGGCGTCGCCAACATCATGATCATCTCCGTGCTGGAGAGACGCTCCGAGATCGGGCTACGCCGCGCCCTCGGCGCCAGCAAGGGCCACATCCGCCTCCAGTTCCTGTCCGAAGCCATGCTGCTCGCCACCCTCGGCGGCGCGGCCGGCCTCGCCACCGGTGCCGCCGCCACCGACATCTACGCCCACACCAAACACTGGTCCACCGTCATCCCCACCCTCGCCTGGGCCGGCGGGCTGGCCGCCGCCCTGCTCATCGGCGCCCTCGCCGGGATACTCCCCGCGATGCGGGCCGCACGAATGTCACCCACCCAAGCGCTCTGGACCGTATAGGACGACCCGGCGCGGCTGCTTGCGGCGTGAGATCGGTTTGGGGTTGCGCCCTGCGGGTGAGCCAGTGGTATTGGCCTACGTCGTCCCACCAGGAGGTCCAATGGCTGACCGGCGTCCCGGGAAGCGCGCGACGGGGTCGCGCGCGTGGTACCTGTTGCTGGTGATCCCCTTCATCGGGTTGCTGTGGCCGCCGTTCTACGCCAAGGACACGCCGAGGCTCGGCGGCTTCCCGTTCTTCTACTGGTACCAGTTCCTCTGGGTGCTGTTGGGCGCGGGGCTGACCGCGGTCGTCTACTGGGCGACCACGGCCCGGAGCGGGGGCCGGCGATGAACGGGGTCGCACTCACCGTCTTCGTCTTCTTCTTCCTACTGGTCACCGTGCTCGGCTTCGTGGCGGCCCGCTGGCGCCACGCCGACCTGGGCCACCTCAACGAGTGGGGGCTGGGCGGCCGCAGCTTCGGCACGATCATCACCTGGTTCCTGCTCGGCGGCGACCTGTACACCGCCTACACCTTCATCGCGGTGCCGGCGCTGGTGTTCGGCATGGGCGCGCTCGGCTTCTTCGCCCTGCCCTACACCATCATCGTCTACCCGTTCGTGTTCCTGGTGATGCCGCGGCTGTGGTCGGTGGCGCACAAGCACCAGTACGTGACCCCTTCGGACTTCGTGCGCGGCCGCTACGGCAGCCGCGGGCTGTCGCTGGCCGTGGCCGCGACCGGCATCCTGGCCACCATGCCCTACATCGCCCTGCAGCTGGTCGGCATCCAGGTGGTGCTGCAGGGCATGGGCATCGGCGGCAGCGGCGCGAGCGCCTTCGAGCGCGACCTTCCGCTGTTCCTGGCCTTCGCCATCCTGGCCGCCTACACCTACCAGAGCGGCCTGCGGGCGCCGGCCCTGATCGCCTTCGTCAAGGACACGATGATCTACGTCACCGTGCTGGTCGCCATCTTCTACATCCCGACCAAGCTGGGCGGCTGGGGCCACATCTTCGACGCGGCCGGCCAGGCCCTGCCCCACCATTCGCCGCCGGGCGCGCTGATCCTGGGCCACAAGCAGTTCGTCGCCTACTCCACCCTGGCGCTCGGCTCGGCCCTGGCGCTGTTCCTGTACCCGCACTCGATCACGGCGGTGCTGTCGTCGGGCAACCGCAACGTGGTCAGGCGCAACGCGGCCATCCTGCCCGCCTACAGCTTCCTGCTCGGCCTGCTCGCCCTGCTGGGCTACATGGCGATCGCGGCCGGGCTCAAGCCGGGCAACAACAACCAGGCGATCCCGCAGCTGTTCGACAAGATGTTCCCCGACTGGTTCGTCGGTTTCGGCTTTGCCGCCATCGCCATCGGCGCGCTGGTGCCCGCGGCGATCATGTCGATCGCGGCGGCCAACCTGTTCACCCGCAACGTCTACCGCGAGTGGCTACGGCCGGACGCCAACCCGCGGGAGGAGGCGGACGTGGCCAGGATCGTCTCGCTGGTGGTCAAGTTCGGCGCGCTCGCCTTCGTCCTGTTCCTCAAGACCGAGTACGCCATCAACCTGCAGCTGCTCGGCGGCGTGTGGATCCTGCAGACGCTGCCGGCGGTGGTCCTGGGGCTGTACACCCGCTGGTTCCACCGCGGCGCGCTGCTACTGGGCTGGGCGGCCGGGATCCTGGTGGGGACGTGGATGGCCTGGTCGGCCGGGTTCAAGTCGGTGGCGCCGTTCACCCTGTTCGGCCTGGACACCACCATGTACCCGGCGCTGGTCGCGCTGGTGGTGAACCTGCTGGTCGCGGCGGTCGCCACCCCGCTGCTGGACGCCGCCGGGGCTGGCAGGGGCAACGACGAGACCGCCGAGCCGGACTACCGGGAGGAGGCGGCTCCACCGATCGAGGCGCTGGCGGAGGGCCCGGGCAGCCGCTCCTGAACGTGCACCCTTCGCCGTCCGGCGTAACTCGATCACTCCGTGGTCGCGGGTCCGCGCTAACCTGCCAGACGTCACCACGTGTCACAGGGAAGGAGCTGCGATGGCGTCTCGACTCAACCCCTACATCCAGTTCAAGGACAATGCGCGGCCAGCCCTCGAGTTCTACAAGGGCGTCTTCGGCGGCAACTTGACCATGGGCACCTTCGGTGAGTTCGGCCAGCCGGACTCGCCCGATGCCGACAAGATCATGCACGGCCAGCTCGAGACCGACGGCGGGTTCACGCTGATGGCTTCCGACACCCCGGCTGGGATGGAGCGCAACCCCGGGGACAACATCGCCGTGAGCCTCAGCGGGGACGACGCCGACGAGCTGCACGGCTACTGGGAAAAGCTGTCGGACGGCGGCACCGTGTCGGTCCCGCTGGAGAAGCAGATGTGGGGCGACGAGTTCGGCATGTGCGTGGACCGGTTCGGCATCCCCTGGATGGTCAACATCGCCCAGTCGCCGGCCTGACGCGGCCGCTCGCAGGCGCACCGCCAGCTCGTCGACGACGCCGCTCCGCAGCTCACCCGGCGCCGGGGCAACCCGGGTGGGCCGCTACCCGCGGCCCAGGAGGCGGTCGAGAACCTGCCTGGCGGTGAGACCGGAGCGGCCGGGGCTGACCAGCACCACGACCCGGTTCGGGTCGTTGGTGTAGTGCACGCCGAACCCCACGTCCTCCTGCCACAGTCCCTGGTGGCAGAAGACCTCGATGAGCCGGCTGCCGATCACCTCCAGCTGCTGCCGGGTGATCACGAATCGC
Organism: Actinomycetes bacterium; assembly: GCA_035640005.1. GTDB lineage: Bacteria > Actinomycetota > CALGFH01 > CALGFH01 > CALGFH01 > DASQWY01. The sequence goes on along the minus strand of DASQWY010000511.1, from coordinate 1,854 downwards.
CGTGAACCTGGACCCTCGGCCGAGTGGCCCAGCCTGGAGGCGGCCTGGCCGCAGCCCCCGAGAGGGGTGGGCGGGCCGCTCGCCGGCGGCGAGGCCTGCGCCGGCTGGGTCGGCTGGGTGAGCTGGGTGGGCTGTTCGCCGGCGTGCCCGGCATGGCAGCCGGCCAGGGCGCCGCCGGCGAGCAGCAGGCCGATCAGCAGCGGCCGCGGTCCCCGGCGTGGCCCGGGTGGGGGGCGGCGCCGGTTTCGCTTCCGTAGCCGGATGGTGGGCGTCATTGGGTCCCTACGGTAGGGGAGCGACCTTCCACGGGGCGCTGGGCTGGCAGGGGTGGTGGGGATCCTCGATCGAAGGGGACGGGAGCGGCCGGGTCGCGGACGCGCCGCCGTCGGCGGTGACCCGCACGCGAGCCTGCGGCAGCGGCTGCCTGCACCAGTTGTCCCAACCCCAGAACCACATGGTGGCCGTTCGCATGAACTGGCCGGGTTGACCGCCGTCCTCGGGAAGGTCCGCCGCGACGGTCAGCGCCGACGGGGTGCCGGGCACCGCCACCGCCGTGCCGTCGGTCCGCTCGACGGTCAGCCGCAGGGGGGCCTGCAGGTGGCAGGCGGGCCCCCGCAGGTACTGGACGGCGCCCGCGATCACCCAGCGGGGGCGGTCGAAGGCGAGCTTGGATCGGGAGGCGAGCACGGGCCGCCACTGGTCCGGGCGGCAGGCGGGCCGGGTCGGGTCCCCCGTGGAGGCCTGGGTCGCGCGCAGCGGCGCCAACGTGCCGATGATCCCCGCGGCGACCGGGCCGTACCGGTCCAGCAGCGCCCGGTCGGCCGCCTGGACGGCCGCGATGATCGAATGTGAGCCGCAATCCTGGCGGGCGCCGAGGCAGTACCGGCCCCAGTCGATGCTGTAGTTGGTGTAGCGGACTCCTGAGGACACCTCGGACCAGCGGATGAACGCCCGCCCGCCGGCCAGCCTGCCCGACGTGACCTGCGTGCCGTTCTGGATGACGAACCGGTAGTGGTCCAGGCCGAGCCCGACCGTGACCGCGAACGGCCCGGCGGTGGACGGCTTGGAGCCGCCCGGCCCGGCGAGCGCCCGCGGGACGACCACCTCGAAGCCGCCCTCCCGCCCGACCACCCAGTCCGGCGGGTAGGCGAACCGCAGGTTGTACACGCCGTTCTGGAAGGTCTTCCAGCCCGGTGGCACGGCCGGCACGGCCGGCGCCACCGGTAACAGCGTCGGCCTGGTGCCGAGCGCGCGGATCCCGGCGACCGCGACCGCGGCGGCGAGCAGCAGCGCCATCGCGGCGGCCGCCGCGGCGCGCAGCCGCCGCCGCCGGTGGCGGCGGACCGCCCCCTCGAAGGGGGCGCCGGAGGGCGCCGGCTGGTACGCGACCGCCTCGGCGAGCATGCGCCGGACCCGCTCCTCGATGGTCATGGCCGTGCCTCCCCGCGGCTCTGCAGCGGCTCGTTGCGGTACTGCGAGCCGAGGCGGACGCGCAGCCGGGCCAACCCACGATGGGTCCAGGACTTGACCGTCCCCGGCGAGGCGCCGAGCAGGCGCGCCACCTCCGCCTCGGGCAGGTCCAGGTAGAAGCGGAGCACCACGGCGCTGCGCTGGCGGACGGGAAGCCGCCGCAGCGCCTCCCACAGCAGCTGGTTGTCGCCGCTCAGGTCCGGCTCGTAGCGGTCCTCCGGCCGGCTGGCGAGCAGGTGCCGCGCCTCGACCCGCGCCCGCCGGGCCAGCGAGCGGTAGCGGTTGACCATGGCCTTGCGCGCGTAGGCGGCCGCCCGCTCGTGCTGCCGGATGCGCGCCCAGGCCGCGTAGGTGCGCGCCATGGCGTCCTGGGCCAGCTCGTCG
>DASQWY010000510.1:0-5467 GCA_035640005.1 Actinomycetes bacterium | reverse complement strand
GGTGCCGACGCCGGCCTCGGCGACCAGCTTGACCGAGACCTCGGCGGCGGGGTTGGCCTGCTTGAGGTCGAACACCAGCTGGGCCAGGTCCTCGATCGAGTAGATGTCGTGGTGGGGCGGCGGCGAGATCAGCGCGACCCCGGGCTGGGTGTGGCGCAGCCGCGCGATCTCGGCGCTGACCTTGTGGCCGGGGAGCTGGCCGCCCTCCCCTGGCTTGGAGCCCTGGGCGATCTTGATCTGCAGCTCCACGGCGTCGGCGAGGTAGGCGGGGGTGACGCCGAAGCGCCCGGAGGCGACCTGCTTGATGTTGGAGGCGCGCTCGCTGCCGTAGCGGACCGGGTCCTCGCCGCCCTCGCCGGAGTTCGACCGCCCGCCGACCCGGTTGAGGGCGACCGACAGGGTCTCGTGGGCCTCCGGGGACAGCGCCCCCAGGCTCATGGCCGCGGTGGAGAAGCGCCGCAGGATGTCGGCGGCGGGCTCGACCCGCTCCAGCGGCAGCGGCGGGCCGGCGGGCCGCGGCTCCAGCAGGTCGCGCAGGGCGGCCGGCGGGCGCTCGTTGACCAGCTTGGCGAAGTGCCGGTAGCGCTCCTCGCCGCCGCCGGTGACCGCCTGGCGCAGCAGGTGGGCGCCGCGCTTGGAGCCGCGCAGCTGCTCGTCGTCGCGGACGGTGTGGTGCAGGGCCTGCATGACCTGCGGGTTGGTGGCGTGGTACTCGCCGCCCGGCCGGTGCTTGAACCAGCCTGGGTGGTCGAGCCCGCCGTCCCGCTGCCGGCCCAGGACGTCGTCGGCCAGCTCGTCGAAGCCGATCCCGCCGAGCGGCGACGGCGTGCCCGCGAAGCAGGCCGCCACCACCTCGGCGTCGAGGCCGACGGCCTCGAACAGCTGCGCGCCGCGGTAGGCGTCCAGGGTGGAGATGCCGAGCTTGGCCATGACCTTGAAGACGCCCTCCTCGACGGCGCCCAGGTAGCGGCGCTGGGCGTCTCCCGCCTCGCCGCCGAGGCCGGCGACCACGGCCAGGGCGACCCGCGGGCAGATGGCGTCGGCGCCGTAGCCGAGCAGCGCCGCGGCCAGGTGGGCATCCACCGGCTCGCCGGTGTCGGCCAGGACGCTGGTGCGGGTGGCCAGCCCCTCGGCGAGCAGCCGCTGCTGCACCGCCCCCACCGCCAGCAGCATCGGCACGGGCACCAGGTCCGGGGATTCGGCTTCCGCGTCCGAGACCACCAGCAGGCCGGCGCCGGCGGCGACGGCGGCGACCGCGTCCTCGCCCAGGCGGTGGCAGGCGGCGCGCAGGCCGGCGCGGCCCTCGGCGTACGGCCAGGTCGCGTCGAGGACGCGGCCGTCCAGGCGCAGCGACGGGTCCAGCAGGCCGGCCAGCCCCTGCGGGGTGACCAGGAAGCTGCTCAGCTCGACCAGGGCGGCCGCCTCGGGGTCCTCGCACAGCAGCGGCCGGCGCCGGCCGAGCAGGGTCCGCTTGCTGAGCACGTGCCGCTCGCGCAGGTGGTCGATGGGCGGGTTGGTGACCTGGGCGAACCGCTGCCGCAGGTAGTGGCCGACCGGGCGGACGCTGGCGCCGATGACGGCCGGCGGGGTGTCGTCCCCCATGGAGGCGGTCGGCTCCTTGCCGGCGGTGGCCATCGGGCGCAGCACCGCCGAGACCAGCTCGCGGGTGAAGCCGAACGCGGCCTGGGCGGGCGGCTCCCGGTCGGGCGCGGGGACGGGGTCGCCCTGGCCGGCCTGGCGCAGGTGGGTGCCGAGCCAGGCGCCCCACGGCCGCGCGGCCGCCAGCGCGGCCTTGAGGTCGTGGTCCAGCAGCAGCCCGTGCCCGGGGTCGACCTGCAGCATCTGCCCAGGGCCGAGCCGGCCGCGGCGGACCCGGCCGCGGCCGCTGGTGTCGACCGCGCCGGCCTCCGAGGCGCACACCACCAGGCCGTCCTCGCAGGCCTCCCAGCGCAGCGGCCGCAGGCCGTTGCGGTCCAGCGTCGCCCCGACCCGGCGGCCGTCGGTGAAGACCAGGCCGGCGGGCCCGTCCCACGGCTCGGTGAGGCAGGCGTGGTACCGGTAGAAGTCGCGCAGGCGGTCGGAGACCTCCGGGTCGGCCTCCACCGCCGCCGGCACCAGCATCGCCAGCGCGTGCCAGGCGTCGCGGCCGCCGCGGACCAGCAGCTCCAGGGCGTTGTCGAGCTGGGCGGAGTCGGAGCCGTCCGGGTCCAGCACCGGCCGCAGCAGCTCCTCGGCGTCCGCGCCGCGCCCGCCGCCCGCCGCCAGCACGGCGGCGCCGAGGTTGCCCTCGCGGGCGCGCATCCAGGCGGCGTTGCCCTGCAGGGTGTTGATCTCGCCGTTGTGGCAGAGCATCCGGAACGGCTGGGCGCGCTCCCACGACGGCGAGGTGTTGGTCGAGTAGCGCTGGTGGAAGATGGCGAACGGCGCCACCAGGTCACGGGCGGCCAGGTCGCGGTAGAAGCAGGCGAGCTGGTCGGCCGCGCACAGGGCCTTGTAGGTGACGGTCAGGGTCGAGCAGGAGGTCAGGTACAGGCGGACGCCGGCGGCGCGCGCGTTGCGGGCGGCCGCCCTGCCCGCCAGGAAGCAGCGCCGCTCGGCCGCCTCGGGGTCGCCGTCCGGGTCGGGGACCAGGAACAGCGCCTGCTCGATGGCCGGCATGGTCGCGCGGGCCAGGTCGCCGAGGGCGTCCCGCTCGACCGGCACCGCCCGCCAGCGCAGCAGCGTCAGCTCCTGGGCGCGCAGCGCCGCCTCCACCGCGTCCCTGGCGGCGTCGGCCGCGGCCGGCTCGGCCGGCAGGAACGCCATCGCCAGGCCGAGCCGGCCCGGCTCGGGCGTGTCGTCGCCGTCCAGGTAGAAGGGCGCGTGCACCGGCAGCAGCAGGCCGGCGCCGTCGCCGGTGCGGGCGTCGGCCGCTACCGCGCCACGGTGGCGCAGGCGCTGCAGGCCCTCCAGGGCGGCGTCGAGGATGGCGTGGCTGGGGCGGCCCGCCAGGTCGGCCACGAAGCCGATGCCGCAGGCGTCGCGCTCGTCGCGGTGCGGGTCGTACAGGACCCGGTCGTCCATGTCTCGCCTCCGTCTGCACTGCCGTGGCAGACGCCGGAGGTCGCGCAACGGGACGACGGTGTCCAGGGACACGAAAACGGCGCCCGCTGGGCGAGCGCCGTTGCTCTCTGTGGCAGAGCGTACGAATGTCGGGAGCCCTCGTCAACGTGCCTGTTGGGCGTGGTCGAGGGTGGCCGGCCGCTGCGGCGGCGCCTGCCCCGCGCGCGGCCGGGCGTGGCGCCGGCGCAGGGCCACCGCGGCGGCGCCGAGGCCGAGCAGCAGCAGGGCGCCCGCCACCGTCGCCAGGAACGCGGCGGCGTCGACCCGGGTCGCGCTGGGCTGGCCGGCCAGGCCGGGGACGGGCTGCAGCCGGCGGGCCTCGTCGGGGACCAGGCCGGCCCGGACCGCGACCCGGCCGAGGGGGGCGAGCCGGGCCCCCTTGCCCGACCGCTCGATCACCACCCGCTCGAACGCCTGGCGCACCACCCCGTCGCCCATCTTCCGCGGCGGCCCGACCGGCCGCCCCCAGCGGTCGCGGGCGCGCTGCAGGTCGGCCGCTGCCGCCTTGGCCGGGTCGACGCCGAGCCAGGTGCGGGCGATCGCGTGGTCGCCCAGCAGGGCGCGCACGCCGGTGTCGGTGGTCGGCGGGGCGACCGTGTGGCCCGGCAGGTTGGCCTCGGCGAGCGCCTCCGGGTGGACCGTCTCCACCAGCAGCAGCAGGTCGACGGGGCGGATCCGCGGCTGCCCGCCGGGGCCGGGCGAGCTGCCCAGCTCGAGCGTGTCGAAGGCCTGCAGGGCGGGGCCGTCGCTGGTCCACACCGAGCTGAGCGGCCTGCCGACCACGGCCTTGCCGCCGAGGTTCTGGTAGGCGGCGTGGAACGCGCCCGCGCCGCCGTCCACCACCGCGTACCCGCCGCAGGCCGAGCCGGACACGTTCGAGAACACGCCGCCCGGGACGGGCAGGTTGTCGGCGACCGGGTCGAACGGGCCCGGGTCGGTCCGCCACAGCTGCACCCGCCGGAAGCTCCCGCTCGGCAGGTCGGTTAGCAGCCGGCCCCTGGCCTGGACCCAGGCGGCCGGGCCGTCCTGCTTGGGCCCGAGCACGTAATAGCGGACGCCGCTGGCCGCGGCCGCCGGGCCGTTGCCGTAGCCGGTGACCGGGACCCCCTCGGCGAGCAGCCGGGCCCGCGCGTCGGCGCCGGTCGAGTTGACCGCCTGGCAGCCGCCGAGCCCGCCCGCCACCGTGGCCAGCCGCTCCAGGGCGTCGTCCCGGCCGCGGTAGCGCCCGGCCAGGTCCGCCACCTGCCCGGCCAGCAGGACGGCCACCACCGCCACGCCAAGCAGCGACCAGCGGCCGACGGCCGGGGAGGGCACCGGGCCGGCGCGGCCGGCGAGGGTGGCGACGGCGTGGCCGACGGCGACCGCCACCGCGGCGGCGGCGGCGGGCTGCGCGAACGCCAGCGCCGGCGCGGCCGGCCAGCCGAGCAGCGCCGCCAGCAGCGCGCCGCCGAGCGTGACCATGACCCAGGCGAGCAGCCGCGGCCCGGCCGGGTGGCGGCGCCCGAGCCAGACCGCGGCCAGCAGGCCGCCGGCGGCCAGCGCCAGGCTGGCCGGCGGGACCGACAGCGTGCCCCGCCCGGCGGCGCGGCCGAGCAGCACCGCGCCCAGCCGGTCGCCGAGGCCCTGGCCGGCGGCCCAGGCCGGCAGGGCCAGCCACACCAGGCCGGCGGCGCCGAGCAGCGCCAGGTCCAGGCGCTCCCGCCGGCGCCAGCGCTCCAGCCGGGCGGCGACCACCGGGACCAGCAGGGTGGGCAGGGCCAGCAGGCTGCCGAGCAGCGCCAGCCCGCCGGCCGCGCCGGCCACCACCACCAGCCGCCTGGCCGGGCGTTCGGGAAGCGCCCAGGCCAGCGCCAGGGCGGCCAGGGCGAGCGCGAGCCCGAGCGCCTCCCCGGTGGCCAGCCGCCCGGTGGCGACCAGGGCCGGGTCGAGCGCGGCCAGCACGCCCGCGACCGCCGCCGCGGCAAGCTGCCGCCTGCCCGGCAGCAGCAGGCACAGGATCGCGGTGAGGGCGGCCGCCACGGCGAACAGCAGGGCGCTGGGGACCCGGACGGTACGGACGGTGGCGACCAGGTCGTGGGTGGCGCCGCCGGCGAGGTCGACCCAGCCCCTGACGGCGAGGGCGTGCAGCGGGCTCACCGGCCCGACGCGCGGGTCGGGGACGGCCAGGCCGGGCGCGCCGACGGCCTGGGCGGCGGCCACCTCCCCGCCACGCAGGTCGGGCGCCTGCCCTGCCCGCCAGGTGCTGGCCAGCAGCGCCGCCAGCGCGGCCAGCAGCACCACCACCGCCGGACCGGCCAGCGGCGGGCGCGGCACCCTGGCCAGCAGCGGGCGTCGTGCCGGGACCGGCGGCGCCGGCGGCGGGATC
>DASQWY010000509.1:0-2118 GCA_035640005.1 Actinomycetes bacterium | reverse complement strand
CAACGCCATCGACAAGGTAGTCGTGTCCGACAGCCTGACCCCGGAACAAACCAGCCCGTGGCGGCACTCGGGTTCGACAGTTGTAGGTGAACGGGTCGGCGGAACTGGCCTGTGAGCAGGCAGGATGCAAGCAGGCTGGAGGGCGTGTAGTGCCTACAGGGCGGCTTGGGCCCGTCGGCGCTGCGGGCGGGCGGCCTGCAGGTCGAACACCAGCGGCGGCTCGCGGAGGTCCAGGGCGCGCAGCAGCTCCCGTTGGCCGGGAGTGGTCTCGGTGCGCTGGGTGACGCGGCCGGCGGGGCCGGCGAACTCGCCCAGGTGCATGCGCTCCAGCTCTTGGCGGATCTGCGGCCAGGGCTGACCGGTGGTGGTCTCGATGACCCGGACCAGCACCAAGGCGAGGAAGCAGAGCGTGACGTGGGCGCGGATGCGCTCCTCTTTGCGGTGGTAGATCGGCCGCAGGTCCAATACGTGCTTGAGGTCGCGCCAGGAGCGCTCCACCTCCAGGAGCTGCTTGTACAGCAATGCCAGGTCGGCGGCGCTGACCGCGTCATCGGTCGCCGACAGCAGCCACTTGCCATCCAGCTTGGCGTCGGCGCCGACCTTGGCCTGGTCGATGACCAGCTGCCCACCCCGGCGGGCCAGGTAACGGGCCAGGGTCGGGTGGGCGAGCAGCTCCCCTTCGGCGCGCAGCCGGGCATCCCCTTGCTTGCGGCCGATCGCGGCGAGCTCGTCGTCCAGGCGTGCAAGGGCCCGCTCGCGACGGAGCCGATCGCGATCAGCTTCGGCCAGGTTGCGGCACACCACGAACCGCCGACGGCCCACCCCGTCGCCGAGGAAGACCTGCTTGACCTGCAGGTTGTCGGCGACCTGCTGGTAGCGGCCGGGGCGGGCCAGCGCGGCGGCGTTGTCGCTGCCCTGGCGGAGCTTCTCGCCGACCAGCACGTGCCCGCCGGCGCGTTGGAGGTACTGCCGGTTCTCCTGGGAGGCAAACCCCGAGTCGCCCACCCACAGCACCCGGTGCAGCCGCCAGTCTTTGAGGTCGTCGTGGACCTGGCGGATCACGACCTTGTCGCTGGTGTTGCCCGCAAACGACCAGCAGCGCACCGGCAGGCCCTGGCGGGTGACGGCCAGCCCGACCACCACCTGGGGCCGGTCGTCCCGATGGTCTTTGGAGTGCCCGTAGCGGCGGAAGCCGTCGTCGTCCTCGACCTCGAAGTAGGTCGAGGTGGTGTCGAACAGCAGCACGTCGACCTCGAGGTTGAGCAGGTTGGCGACCTGGAAGAACACCTCCCGCTGGATGGGCTCGTCGGCCTCGAGCAGAAAGTCCATCGCCCGGTAGAACACCTGCGGGTCGTCGCCAAGCTCACCGACCCGAGGCAAGGCCACGTCGCCGGCGGCCCATGCGAGTGCGGCCAGCTTCGAGGTGGGCGCCAGGGCGCGGTTGGCGACCAGGCAGAACAGGACTCGCTCGACCTTGGGGTCGAGCTTGCGGCTGCCTTGGGCCCGGGCGATCGCCTCGGCGATGCCGAGCCGCTGCCACAGCGCGTCCAGCACCCAGGCGCCGCCAAGGGGGCGGGAGCCGACAAAGCGCAGCTCGCTGGCGGCGGTGGCCGCCAGGGCCTGGTCGGGGTCGAGGAAGCGGGCGATGGAGCGGACCAGCCGGTCAAGCGCGGCACGGTCGAGCTGGTCTTCGCGGCCAAACGACCAGATGACCTCGGCTTGGGGGTGGCGCTTGCCGGCTGGGCGGACGTTGTGGGCCAGCTGCAGGTAGCGGACGACCGAGCCGTCCTTGTTCTTGCGCTGGATTGTCCGTAGGTACATGCCTCGGATTCTTGCGTGTCAGCACTGTAGATGCAAGCATCTACGGCAAGACCGTGTGCCTACAGAGTTTCAGCGGTTCCAGGCCCTTCCAGGTCTTCTACCTGCGACGATGGCTCTGGAGACCCGCCCGCAAGCCTACGAACTGTCGAACCCGAGTGACGCGGGTCTACCGGAAGCTCGGCATCCGCTCCCGCGCCGAGCTCAGCGCGCGGATGGCACAAGAGCGGGCGGTCGGGCCACAAACGTAGGCAACCGCCCGATTCCTTGGCGACGGCTGCGTCGTAGCGTCCTCGCATG
>DASQWY010000508.1:0-7607 GCA_035640005.1 Actinomycetes bacterium | reverse complement strand
GCCGGGCCCGGCGATCGCCGGCCTGGGGCTGGCGGGCGTGGCCGCCTGCCTGGCGTTCACCGTCTACTACCTGGCCGAGCATCCCACCTATGACGACGGGTTGACGGTGAGCCTGCCGCCGCTGACGGCGCTGGTCCTGGCGGTGGCGTTGGCCGGCTGCCTGTGGCTGGCGATGCGGCCGCCGCGCTGGCTGCTGCCCGACCGGCACGCTCGGCGCTTCGGCCTCGGCATGGCCATCGCCCTGGTGACCGGGTTCGTGCTGAACGCGCGGCTGGCCCAGTCCGGTGTCATGGCCTACCTGCCCGGCGGCCCGATCCTGGTGGTGCTGACCGGGTCGGCGGCGGCCGCCGCGGTCGGCCGGTCGTTCCGCTCGGGGCTGTGGGCCTGCGCCTGGGCCACCCTGCTGAGCGCGCCGCTGCTGATCGCCGCCTGGCTGGTCGAGGCGCTGCGCTGGCATCGGCTGGGTCGGGGGATGCTGCTGGACGGGGACGGGCCGCTCGCGGTGGGCGCCAACCTGCGTGATGCGGTCTGGTGGTCCCTGGTGTTCCTGGTGCTGTGGGCCCTGCCCCTGGGGGTGCTCGGCGCGGCCGTCGGGAGCGCGCCGGCGCGCCGCCGGCGGGCCCGCCGCGGGCCTGGTCGGTGACCGGGCGTGTTCACCGTCGAGCAACGGGATGCCCTCCGCCAGCGCGTGCTACGGCTCGCGGAGGAGGATGACCGCGTCGTAGCCGGAGCCGCCGTCGGCTCCCTTGCCGTGGGCGACGGCGATCACTTCTCCGACCTGGACCTCACGTTCGCCATCGCCGACCACGTCCCGGTCGCCGAGGTTCTCGATGACTGGACGGCCACGCTCATCGACGAACTCGGCGCGGTCCGGCTCGCCGATCTTGAGCGCGGTCCGACCATCTACCGCGTATTCCTGCTGCCGGACGCGCTCCAGCTCGACCTCTCGATGACGCCGGCGGCTCGGTTTCGTCCCGCGGGCCCACGGTTCCGGCTGCTGTTTGGCGAGACGGCCGCGGGCGAGTCCGCGGTTCCCACGCCGCCGGGGAACCTGTTCATTCCCACCCCGCTGGTCGCGGAGGACCTCTTCGGCTGGGGCGTCATCTACGCGCTCCACGCGCGCGCGTGCATCGAGCGTCGGCGTGTCTGGCAGGCCGAGCATTACGTCGGTGCCGTGCGGGACCACGCGCTCTCGCTTGCGTGCCTGCGCCGGGGGCTACCCGCGGTGCAGGCCCGTGGTAACGACGACCTTCCCGCCGAGACCCTTGCCCGATTCGAGGCTACCCACGTCGGCGCGGTCGAGCCTGGGGCGCTCCAGGCAGCCCTCACCGCATCCGTCAGGGCGCTGATGCGCGAGGGCACGGAGGCGGATCCCCTCCGTGCAAAGGTCGTCGCGGAGCGCCTTGCGGAGCTTCGCTGACGTGTTCGGCATCGATGCGGTGCACGGAGTCGCTACCGGTCCAGGAGCAGCTGTGCGCGGCGCCGACCCAGCAACGACGCCACCGGGACGAGCAGCAGCCCGCAACCGTCCAGGTCGATGTCGGCGGGTGCCTTCTAGCAGGCAAATGGCCTGGTCACAGACCAGGCCCCGCTGGTGGAGGTGGGGAGACACCTATGGACTCGCCATCCCCAGGGAGGCACGCAAGCGCGAGTCCGGGCTGTTCGACGCGTAGACTGGGCAGCGGACCGGGAGGTGACAGTGGCGACTGCCAAGGCGGACTTCGGCGCAGAACCCAGCGAGGAACTGGCCGCACAGCGGCGCGCCCGCTACCTGGCGCAGGTCCGCGCACAGGGCAAGCATCTGCGCACGGGCGCGGAGATCCTCGCCTCACCACCTGACAGCGCCGACCCGCCAAGTGATGAAGAGCTGCTCGCCTTCCTCGACGTGATCTACGACGCGCGCCGTGTCGACGCCTGACCCGGCGCTGGTCGACACCGATGTCGCGTCCGTGCTGTACCGAGCGCGGCTGTTCCGGCGTGTGGTCCCTGCCGGGCTGGTGGACGTGGTCGCCGACCGGCCGCTGGTGATCAGCGCAGTCACCCTCGGGGAAGCGAGCTATGGGGCGTTATCGCGCAAGTGGTCAGCTCGGCGCACAACCGAGATGCTCGCGTTCTATGCCGACAGCTTCGGCTTGATCGAGCTCGGTCGGACCGTGGCGGTCGATTACGGCCGGCTCCGCGCGGCAACGGAGGCGCTCGGCCGGCCGGTCCCCAGCAACGACCTGTGGATCGCCGCATCGGCGACGGCCAACGGGCTGCCGCTCGTCACCCTGAATCGGCGGCACTTCGAGCCACTCACCTTGCACGGTCTGCGGCTGCTGTGATCGCAGGCGGCGGGCACCATGCCGTTCATGAACGAGGACGGGCCAGCGGAACCGCTGGCCGTCGCCTCGATGTGTCGATATGTGGAGGTGGGGAGACTCGAACTCCGCCCCGCCTCCCGGCATGCTGCCTGTTCACGGCCACATCTTGTCGCTCACCTGCGGTTTCTCGCAGCCCATCGTGACCGCTGATGCCCGATGGGCTCCCCTGGCCGCCGGTCGGGTGTGTACCCGGCTGGTACCCGCTGGCTCCGCTCCATCCCGTGGCAGATGCCTCTCGGCACTCTGGCCCGGCATGGCAGGACCAATCCTTGCCTGGGGAGTCGAGGATTGCGGTGAGGAGCGTTCAATTCCGGTCAGGCCGGCGGGCAAGGTCGGCGCTGGGTTACCGAGGTCAGGGTCGTCGGGTCGATTCAGGTAGCCCCGCCTGTACGGGGTCGGTAGCCTGCTGTACGTCGACGGAGGGCGGCGGGTGGACGAGCACGAGGACAGCCTGACCCGGGCGCGGCAGGCCCACGCGGCACGGGACTGGCGCACCGCCGCGGCCTGCTTCGCGGCGGTCCCGACCGATCGACTCACCGCGGACGACCTGGCAGCACACGCCGATGCCGCGTGGTGGCTCGGTCGCATCGAGGACAACCTGCGGCTCGGCGCTGCTGCGTGCGACGCCTTCCAGGCCGACTCCCGACCGGCCGAGGCCGCGTGGGCCGCCCTGCAGCTCGGACTCTTCCACTTGGCGCGAGGCGACGAGCCTCAGAGTATGGGCTGGATCGGCCGCGCCGGGCGTCTGGCGGAGGGGATCCCGGAGTGCCCGGTGCACGGATACCTGCAGTGGTTTACGGAGGTGGAGTTGGGTCTGCTGACCGGTCAACCGGCGGCGGCGGTGGACGCGGCTCGCCGGGTGCAGGACCTCGGCCGCCGGTTCGACGAGCCCGACCTGGTGGCTGTGGGCCTCCACGGCGAAGGCCGCGCCCTGATCAAGTCGGGGCACGTGGTCGACGGGCTGGCGCTGGTCGATGAGGCGATGGTCACCGTCCTGGACGGCCGGCTCACCCCGCTCTGGTCAGGCAACCTCTACTGTCACACCATCGCCGCCTGTCACGAGGTCGCCGACGTCCGCCGGATGACCCGCTGGACCGACCTGGCCGAGCGGTGGTTGACCACATTCCCCGCGGCGGTGGTGTTCGGGGGCCTCTGCGGCGTGCACCGGGCGCAACTTCTGTTGCTCCGCGGCGAGTGGGACGAGGCCGAGCAGCGTGCGCTGCGGCTCGTGGAGGACCTCGACGCCAACCGGGTCGACTACGCCGCGGAGGCGTGGTACGTCGTGGCCGAAGCGCGCCGGTTGCGCGGCGACCCGCGTGCCGCCGCCGCGTACGACGAGGCGCACGCTCGCGGGCGTGACCCGCAACCGGGACGGGCGCTGCTGCGGGTGCAGGAGGGTGACGCTGCGGGTGCCGCGACGTCGATACGCTGGGCCGTGGCGGCGGCTGGCACCGATCCCCTGCGGAGGGCCCCCCTCTGTGCCGCGGGGGTCGAGATCGCGGTCGCCGCGGGACGGCTGGAAGACGCGGCGACCGCCGCGTCCGAGCTCGAGGCAACTGCAGCGACGTACGCCACCTCGGGGCTGGAGGCGATGGCCACCGCTGCGCGCGGCGCGGTGCTGCTGGCCGAGGGCCGCGCTGAGGAGGCCCTTCCGGTGCTCCGCAACGCCTGTCGGCGCTGGCAGGAGCTCGGCGCAGCCTACGATGCCGCCGGAACCTGTGTCCGGCTCGCCGAGGCCTACCGGGCGCTCGACGATGACGCGTCCGCCGCCGCGGAGGTCGCGCGGGCGGATGCGACGTATGAGCGGCTGGGCGCGCACCAACGGGTGCGGGAAGCGCCCGACGGGCTGACCGGGCGGGAGCGCGAGGTGCTGACACTCGTGGCCGACGGACGCTCCAACCGGCAGATCGGCGAGGAGCTCTACATCAGCGACCGCACGGTCGCCCGGCACCTGACGAACATCTACCACAAGATCGGGGTCACCTCCCGGACCCAGGCCACGCGGTACGCCATCGACCGCGGCATGACGGCCCCCCGCTGAGGGCGATGCGGCTACACACAACCGCGTAGGAGCGCCGCAGCAGGTTGGTCAATCGCGCCGATGTCGGCGAGCGCCGCGCGGCCTAGCGTCCGAGTGGACGCGCCGAACGGCGGCGCCCACACGGAGGATCGACGATGACGATCGACAACACCAACGAATCCAATCGGTCAGGAGAAGCCGCCGTGACCGAGGAGCGGGTCCACCGAGCCATCTCCGCCGACGGCACCGAGATCTCCGGACGGGTCCAAGGACAGGGACCGCCGCTGGTCCTGGTCCACGGCGGGTTCGGGAACGGTGAGGTCGCCTGGGAGGCCCTGCTGCCGCACCTCACCGACCGGTTCACCTGCTACCTGCCGAGCACCCGCGGCCGAGGGCTGTCGGGCGACAACCCGGACCACTCGCCCCCGCGGCTCGAAGAAGACGTGACCGCATTCGTCGACAGCATCGGCGAACCGGTCTATCTGGTGGGCTGGTCGGGCAGCGGCCCGTGGGTCCTCGGTGCAGCCGCGCACAGCGGCTCCGTAGCCGCAGTGGCCATCTACGAACAGTTTGGGGCTCTGGTGCCGCCAGCGGACGACTTCGCCCGGTTCGGTGCCGCGATGGAGCAGGTGGGCATGGCGGCCGCTGACGGGCGGCTCGTCGATGCGGCCCGCGCCTTCGCGCCCGGGATCTGCACCGACATCGAGATCGCCGGTCTGGAGGAGACAGACTTCTACCGGCGATGGGCAGGCGACGTCCCGGCGATGCTCCAGTTCATGCAGCGACTCATGGTCTACAAGGGGCCTCGGTCGACCGACCCCGAGGCCCTCAGGCAGGTTACCGCGCCGGTCCTGCTCCTCCGCGGCCAGGAGACCCTGCTCGGCACCTGGATCGCCGTCTCGGAGCAGCACGTCGCTCAGTACGTCGCCGACCCGCACGTCCGCGAGGTGCCCGGCGTCGGCCACTTCGCCCCGCTGCTCGCACCCGAGTCCGTCGCCAAGGAGCTGATCTCCTTCTTCGAGAAGGCCCGGGAAGAGTCTGCCCGGCAGCCCGCCTGACCGGGCTTGGCACACCGCGACGGACATACCGGCACTGTCGCACACGACCCGACAGTTCACTGCGGGTCGCGAAGGTTTCAGATTCCCTGGGTACCCCCAGCGTGTACCGACGCCCCGTTGTTCACGCTCGAAGCACGCAAAGAGGCAGGTCAGTGACCTGCCTCTGCTGGTGGACCTGATGAGACAGCTTTCGAACTCGAGGTTCAGAGAGGTACTGACGGAGCTACGGTGCGATCAGCGCCAAGGCTCGACCTCGGTCAGGATTCAGCAGGCGCGGTAACGAGTCCCGCTTGGGCGGCTGCTAGCCGTAGCCGCCTGTCCCAAGTCACGAAGACCGAATCTGCCTCCATCACCGCCAGCGCCGTCGCCAGATGGATCGCGTCGGCCGCGCGGAGATCGTAGCTGACGGTGAGGTCCGCAGCCCGGTCGATCAGGAGGTCCGCAACGCTGACCATGGTGCAGCGCTCGAAGCATCGGCGGAGCTCCCCGGCTGCGCTCTGGTATCCCTCGTCGCTTACTCGACGCCCACGATGGGCGGCGGCCAGCGCCGCGACCGCCTCGGGCCAAGCCAGGCGGGACGCCACGATCCCGCTCGCTAGCTGCCACAGCAAGATCGCCTGATCGGCGCCCTTCTCGGCGATGATCAGCTTGAGCAGCGCCGAGGTGTCGAAGTACGCGATCACCGCTCGATCAGGTCGCTGACGCTCCCCTCGCTTCGGACCGGCGACCAGTCAACATCACCCTTGGGTCGGCGAGGCGGGGCCGCCAATCCTGCCCTGATGAGCCGATCGATGGGTCGCTCCTCGTGGAGCGCCACCAGACGGGCGATAGGCTGGCCTCGGTCGGTGATGATCACATCCTCGCCGCTCCGGGCGGTAGCCACGTAGTGTTTGAGCCGATCCCGTAGCTCACGGATGCCCACCCGCATCGTCGCCTCCTCTGGTACGCAAAGAGTGAACCCAAGTGTACCTCCCCGGGTAACGGGGCCGGTCAGAGGAGCGATGCCATGAGTTCGCCCATCCGCTCTTGGAAGGTTATCGCGCTCAGATCGAGCACTCAGACCCCGCTCTTGAAATGCTCGAAGCCGAGCTCAGCCCAATGGGCACCGAGTGCCCCGATCGCGCGGTCGCGTTCGCCATCGTCGTAATCGCCCTCGAACGGAGCAGGATAGGTCACCGCGATGCCACACCCTCGACCGAGGGCACTGATGCTCATGGCTTTGATCAGCAGGCCAAGCTTGTGACCCCGGTACTCTGGTTTGATCCAAGTCCGCTCGCAGAGAAGGACATCCCCCAGGATCAGCGGGTATCGTTCCTCCAGGTCCTCTGCGAGATCACCGCCTCCGGGATCGAAGAGGGCCGCGGCAACTGTCTCGTGATCCCCGTCGATGGCATCGAAGACTTCATATAGGTTGGCGCCGTAGTCCCGAGTAACGATCGTCACCCGTGCCCATCCGACAGGCCGGCTCACTGGATCATCGTCGGCGCCGTCGAACTGCTCGGCGACGACTTCGATCTGCCAGTGTTGGATGGCAGACTCAAAAGCGTCGCCGAGGGGTCCCGCGCGCTGCTCAAGCGAGTAGCGCAATACGAGATCCGCTGGGCTGAACGGGAGGTCCTCCCTCATATGCGGGCTCGGCATCGATGCCTCCTCGGCGCAGCGCAAGCCGAATCTGGCCCTGTCAGCTAGAGAGTCAGCAAATAGCCTATCAGGCGCATCTGAACCGCCTCGGGATTCCTGGAGGCTCTGCCACTGCCGTCGCCGTCTGCTCATGTCTGGGTGCGGTAGCGGAGGTACACCACGCCGCTGCCGAACCGGCGCTCGTCCAGCAGTTCCAGCTGGAGCCGGACCCGGTTGGGGAGGAAGGGCGTGCCCCCGCCCACCACGACGGGCCAGACGAACAGGTGGTACTCGTCCACCAGCCCGGCCGTGATCGCCTGGGCGCCGAGGGCGGGACCGCCCACGGTGAGGTCACGCTCGGCGGCCGCCTTCAGTTGCCGGACCGCTTCGGGGTCGAAGCCCCGTTCGATCCGCGTCCTGGTGGTCGCGGCCGCCTGCAGCGTCCTTGAGTACACGAGCTTGTCGGCCGCCTGCCAGATCGCCGCGAACTCCCGCGTGCCGGGCGACTGGGCCGCGGCGGCGGGGTCGGTCTCCCAGACCTGCATC
>DASQWY010000507.1:0-2505 GCA_035640005.1 Actinomycetes bacterium | reverse complement strand
GGACCGACCGTTGTTCGAAGCCAAGGTCAAGGCGCTGTGCTCCGACTGCCAGCTCCTGTACTCCAACGCCAACCAGTCGGCCGACCAGCAGGTGAACCAGGCCGACGCGGCGCTGACCAACGGCGCCAAGGTGATGGTGCTCGACCCGGTGGACTCGGCCTCGGCCGCCTCGATGGTGTCCAAGGCCAAGGCGCAGAACGTGCCGGTGATCAGCTACGACCGGCTGATCAACAACGCCGACATCGACTACTACATCTCCTTCGACAACGTCCAGGTCGGCAAGCTGCAGGGCACCGCGCTGGTCAAGAAGCTCAAGGACGACGGCAAGTCCGGCTCGATCGTGATGATCAACGGCGCGCCGACCGACAACAACGCCAAGCTGTTCAAGCAGGGCGCGCACAGCGTGCTCGACGGCAGCGGCTTCAAGATCGGCAAGGAGTACGACACCCCCGACTGGAGCCCTGACAAGGCGCAGTCGGAGATGGACCAGGCGATCACCGCGCTGGGCAAGAACGGCTTCGTGGGCGTGTACGCGGCCAACGACGGCACCGGCGGCGGCGCGATCGCGTCGATGAAGGGCGCCGGCATCAACCCCTCCAGCCGGCCGACCACCGGCCAGGACGCCGAGCTGGCCGCGGTGCAGCGGATCCTCACCGGCGAGCAGTACATGACGGTCTACAAGGCCATCAAGCCGGAGGCCGAGGGCGCCGCGCAGCTGGCGGTGGACCTGGTCAACGGCGACACCTCGGGCGCGCAGACGCTGGCCAAGGACAAGACCAACAACGGCCAGAAGGACGTGCCCTCGATCATCCTGACCCCGATCGCGGTCACCAAGGCCACGGCCAAGCAGACGATCGGCCAGATGATCTCCGACGGGTTCCTCAAGGCGACCGACATCTGCTCCGGCGCGGCCGCGTCGGCCTGCTCGGCAGCCGGGATTTCCTAGTGGCACCCTGGTGGGCGGCGGCTGCCCCGCCGCCCACCAGGCCATAGCGGAGGAGGCAGCATGCCCGACAGCGCGCCCCTGCTCCAGCTCCGCGGGGTGAGCAAGCGCTTCGGCGCGGTCCAGGCGCTCACCGACGTGGACTTCGCGGCCCACGCCGGCCAGGTCACCGCGCTGGTCGGCGACAACGGGGCCGGCAAGTCGACCCTGATCAAGACCATCTCCGGCATCCAGCCGTTCGACCAGGGGGACTACCTGTTCGACGGCCAGAGCGTGCACGTCGCCACCCCGCAGGCGGCCACCGCGCTGGGGATCGCCACCGTCTACCAGGACCTGGCGCTGTGCGACAACCTCGACGTGGTCGCCAACCTCTACCTCGGCCGGGAGGAGCTCAGCGCCGTGCGGGTGCTGGACGAGACCGACATGGAGCAGGAGGCGAGCAAGGTCCTGAGGCGCCTGGCCGTGCGCATCCCGAGCGTCCGCACCCAGGTCGCCTCCCTGTCGGGCGGCCAGCGCCAGTCAGTCGCGATCGCCCGCTCGATGCTCGGCGAGCCCAAGGTGGTGCTGCTCGACGAGCCGACCGCCGCCCTCGGGGTCGCCCAGACCGCCCAGGTCCTCGACCTGATCCGCACGCTGCGCGAGCACGGCCTGGCCGTGGTGGTGATCAGCCACAACCTCGCCGACGTGTTCCAGGTCGCCGACACCATCGTGGTCCTGCGCCTGGGCCGCCAGGTCGGCGTGCTGGACGCCAAGCAGACCAACTCCGACGACGTCGTGGCCGCCATCACCGGCTCCCGCGCCGCCGAGGAGGCCGAGGAGCAGGAGCAAGCGGAGGTGAACGAGCCGTGACCGTCTCCGACCTGGACCCACGCCTGGTCGCCGAGCAGCCCGGCCTGGCCGGCGCGTGGGCTGGCTTCCGGCGCCGGCTCGCCCAGGGGGAGCTGGGCACCCTGCCGGTGATCGTCGGCATCGCCATCATCTGGCTGATCTTCTGGATCGCCAACGACCGTTTCCTCACCCCCACCAACCTCACCAACCTGGTGCTGCAGATCGCCGCCATCGGCACCATCTCGGTCGGGGTGGTGCTGGTGCTGCTGCTCGGCGAGATCGACCTGTCGGTCGGCGCGGTCAGCGGCTTCACCGCGGCGATCATGGCGGTGGAGAGCGTCAAGCACGGCTGGCCCGGCTGGCTGGCGATCCTGGCCGCGCTGGTCGCCGGCGCGGTGGTCGGCCTGGTGCAGGGGTTCTGGGTCACCCGCTTCCGCATCCCCGCGTTCGTGGTCACCCTGGCGGGCCTGCTCTCCTGGACCGGGGCGCTGCTGTGGGTGCTGGGCGAGACCGGAACCGTCAACCTCACCGACAAGACGATCACGGGGCTGGCCAACACCTTCTTCATCCCGCTGGACGCCTGGCTGCTGGCGGTGGTGGCGATCGTGGTGTACGCCGCGGCCAAGCTGCGGGAGCGGCAGCGGCGGTCCGCCGCCGGGCTGCCGGTCGCGCCGCTGCAGCTGGTGGTCACGCGGATCGTGGTGCTGGCGGTGGCGGCGCTGGCGACCGCGGCG
>DASQWY010000506.1:0-26908 GCA_035640005.1 Actinomycetes bacterium | reverse complement strand
CGGGCTGTTCCGGCGCTACGAGCGCGCCAAGGAGCGGGCCGGCCGGATCGACTTCGAGGACATGCTGGTGCGCATGCTGGAGGCGCTGGAGACCCGCGAGGACGTGGCCGAGGAGTTCCGCGGCCAGTACCGCTGGTTCTCGGTGGACGAGTACCAGGACACCAACCCCCTGCAGCAGGCGCTGCTGGAGGCGTGGCTGGGGGAGCGGCGCGACCTGGCGGTGGTCGGCGACGAGGACCAGACGATCTACACCTTCACCGGCGCCTCCTCCGGCTACCTCACCGGCTTCGCCCGCCGCTGGCCGGACGCGCGGCTGGTGCGGCTGGAGCAGAACTACCGCTCCAGCCCGCAGGTGCTGGAGCTGGCCAACCGCCTGCTGCGGGCCGCGCCCGGCGGGCCGCCGGCCAAGCGGCTGACCGCCACCCGGGCGGCCGGCCCCGAGCCGGCGGTCGCCGGCTTCGAGTCCGCCGAGCACGAGGCCAAGGCGCTGGTCGACGAGGTCGGCCGGCTGCTCGGCCTGGGGGTCGACGCCGACCAGGTCGCCGTGCTGGTGCGCACCAACGCCCAGATCCCGCCGCTGGAGGAGGCGCTGGCCGCGGCCGGTGTCCGCTACCAGGTCCGCGGCGAGCTGTTCTGGCGCCGCTCGGAGGTGCTGCGGGCGCTCGGCGTGCTCCGCTCCCGGACCGCCCGCGCGGCCGGCGGCGGCCTGGTCGACGCGCTGGAGGCGATCTGGCACGAGCGGTTCGGGTTCCGCCGCGACGACGAGCCGGACGGCGAGGAGGCCCGCCAGCGCCACGCCAGCCTGGTCACCCTCCTCGGCCTGGCCGAGCGCATGGAGTCGGCCGCCGACCCCGCTGACCCCGGCACCGGGGACGCCGGCGATCCGGGCGACCCGGCCGGCGGCGCGGCCGGGCCGGACCTCGCGGAGTTCCTGGCCGAGGCGGCGCGACGGGCGGCGGCGGAGGCCGAGGGGGTCGGCGGCGGGGTCAACCTGCTCACCTACCACCGGGCCAAGGGGCTCGAGTTCGACGCCGTGCTGCTGCCGGCGCTGGAGGAGGGGCTGCTCCCGATCCGCCAGGCCAGCACGCCCGAGGAGGTCGCCGAGGAGCGGCGCCTGCTGTACGTCGGGCTGACCAGGGCGCGGGTCCACCTGTGGCTGTCGTGGGCGGCCCGCCGGGCCGGTCCGTCCGGCCGCGAGCAGGCCAGGCGGCCGTCCCGCTTCCTCGGCGACCTGGTCGCGCCCGGCGGGAGCAGGGTCCGGCCGCGGGCGGTCGCCGCCGGCATGGGCCAGGGCCGGCGGGCCGCCGCCAGGGCCGGCGGGCCGCTGGCCGAGCAGCTGCGCGCCTGGCGGCGGGAGCGGGCCCGGGCCGACGAGGTGCCGCCCTACGTGGTCTTCAACGACCGCACCCTGGCGGCCCTGGCCGAGCAGCGGCCGACCAGCCGGGCCGAGCTGCTGGCGGTCGAGGGCATCGGCCCGGCCAAGCTGGACCGCTACGGCGACGACCTGCTCGCCCTGCTGGCCGGCGGCGCCTGAGCGGCCGGGCGGCAATCAAGGATCCGCTTCCACACGCCGACCAGGGGGTAGTGGGAGGGGAGAGCCATCCGTCCGAGGAGGAGCACCATGCCGAAGCGCGGGGACAAGGACCTGCCCGGCCCGCTCCAGCGGTCGCCGGCCAAGGCCAAGCGGACCTACCGCAAGGCCCTCGACAGCGCGGAGGACACCTACGGCGAGGGCGCGCGCGCCCACCGCGCCGCCTACGCCGCCGTCAAGCACTCCTTCAAGAAGGTGGGCGACCACTGGGAGCCCAAGAACGGGAAGGGCCCGTCCGACCCGCAGGCGGCCAGGAGCGGCGCGGCCGCCCGCCGCGGCGGCGCCAGGACCGCCGGAGGGGTCGACCTCTACGGCAGCTCGAAGGAGGAGCTGTACCAGCGGGCCAAGAAGCTGGACGTCAAGGGCCGCTCCAAGATGAGCAAGCGGCAGCTCGCCGACGCGATCTCCAAGCGGCGATAGCCACCCGGGCCCGGGCATGGGCGGGTTCGAGTTGCTCGAGCACACCGCCGACATCGGCATCCGGGCGACCGGCGCCTCCCTGGAGGAGGTGTTCGAGCACGCTACCGTGGGCCTGGCAGAGCTGCTCGGCGCCTGGCGGCCGGGACCCGGCGAGCCGGCCCCGGTCGCGGTGGACGCCGGCGACCCCGGCGGCCTGCTGGTCGACTGGCTCAACGAGGTGATCTGGCTGCGCGAGGTGCGCGATGCCGCGGTCGCGGGGGTCCAGGTCGAGGCGGCCGGCGAGGGCCGGGCGACCGGGGCGCTGCTGCTCGCCCCGCCCGCCCCGCCAGTCGACGGCACCACCGTCAAGGCCGCCACCTACCATCGCCTGCGCGTCGAGCGGCAGCCGGGCGGCTGGCTGGCAGAGGTGTACCTGGATGTCTGAGCCGCGGACGCTCGAGCCGCGCCGCCTGGAGCCGTCGGTCTGGGAGGTGCCGGTCGGCTACGTCGAGGGGATGCGCGTCCCCGGGGTGGTGTACGCCTCCGAGCCGCTGTTCCAGCACGCCCTCGCCGACCGCGCCGTCGAGCAGGTCGCCAACGTCGCCACCCTTCCGGGTATCGTGCGGGCCGCCTACGCCATGCCCGACATCCACTGGGGCTACGGCTTCCCGATCGGCGGGGTCGCCGCCACCGACGTGGCCGCCGGCGGGGTGATCTCCCCGGGCGGGGTCGGCTTCGACATCGGCTGCGGGGTGCGGCTGCTCCGCAGCGACCTCGACTGGGAGCGCGACCTGCGCGGCCGCATCAAGGAGCTGGTCGCCGCGCTGGCCAGGCGCATCCCGCGCGGCACCGGCGGCAGCGGGCTGCTGCCGCTGGACCGGGAGGACCTGGACCGGGTGCTGCGCGAGGGGGTCCGCGTGCCGCTGGCCCGCGGCGTCGGCGTCGAGGCCGACGCGGCCGCCTGCGAGGACGGCGGCACCCTGGCCGGCGCCGACCCCGCCGAGGTCTCCGACCGCGCCTACCAGCGCGGCGCGCGGCAGCTCGGCAGCCTCGGCGGCGGCAACCACTTCCTGGAGGTGCAGGTCGTCGACCAGGTCCGCGACCAGCGGGCCGCCGCGGCCATGGGCCTGGAGGCCGGCCAGGTCTGCGTGATGCTGCACACCGGCTCGCGCGGGGTCGGCCACCAGACCTGCACCGACCACCTGCGGGTGATCGACCGCCTGGCGCCGGCCCTCGGCATCCGCGTGCCCGACCGGCAGCTCGCCTGCCTGCCGGTGGAGCGCGCCGAGGCCCGCGCCTACCTGGGCGCGATGGCCGCGGCCGGCAACTACGCGCTGGCCAACCGGCACGTGCTCGCCGACGGGGTACGGCGCGCCTTCGCCGAGGTGCTCGGCCGCCCGGTCGCCGCGCTCGGCATGGAGCTGGTCTACGACGTCGCCCACAACCTGGCGCGGCTGGAGGAGCACCAGGTCGACGGCCGCCCGCGCACCGTGTGCGTCCACCGCAAGGGGGCCACGCGGGCGCTCGGCCCCGGCCACCCGGAGCTGCCGGAGCGCTACCGGGCGGTCGGCCAGCCGGTCGTCAACCCGGGCAGCATGGGCGCGGTCTCCTACGTCCTCTGTGGCCAGGAGGGCGCCGCCGCCCGCGCCTTCGGCTCGACCTGCCACGGGGCCGGGCGGGCGATGAGCCGGACCCGGGCGAAGAAGCAGATGAGCGGCCCCGACCTTCGCCGCAAGCTGGAGGCCGAGGGGCTGGTACTGGCCGCCGCCAACTGGAAGCTGCTGAGCGAGGAGGCGCCATACGCGTACAAGGACGCGACCGAGGTGGCGGAGACCTGCGAGCAGGTCGGCCTGTCGCGGGTGGTCGCCCGGCTGCGGCCGGCCGGCGTGCTCAAGGGTTGAGACGCTGACCGCCGGCCGGCGCGCGAGTAGGGTGGCGGGGAGCCGTTTGCCAGGGAGGCTGACGGGTACCTCCGAGGTTCCGACCGACAAGGAGGGAGCGACCGATGAGCGAGGACGCCGTGCCAGAGGCGGACGCCTGGGAGCAGCGCCGGCCACTGCTCGACCCCGACGCCCCGGAGGACGCCCCGGCCATCGGCGACGAGACCCCGGAGGCGGACGCCCTCGAGCAGTCCATCCCGGTCCCGCTGGACGAGGAGGACGAGCCGCGCTAGGGCGGCGCGTCGCCGACGGCGAGATGGCGGTGCTGTTCCGCGACCGGGTCGAGGCCGGCGAGGTCCTCGCCGGCCGGCTCGGCCACTACGCCGGCCGCCCGGACGTGCTGGTCCTGGCCCTGCCGCGCGGCGGCGTGCCGGTGGCCGAGCGGGTGGCCTGCGCCCTGGGCGCGCCGCTGGACGTGTTCGTGGTCCGCAAGCTCGGCATGCCCGGGCGCCCCGAGCTGGCGATGGGGGCGATCGCCGCCGGCGGCGTGCGGGTTCTCAACCGGGAGGTGGTGCGCCGGTTCCACATCCCCGACGACGTCATCGAGCAGGTCGCCGCCGGCGAGGGTCGCGAGCTGGCCAGGCGCGAGGCCAGCTACCGGCAGGGCCGGCCGCCGCCGGCGCTTGCCGGCCGGGTGGTGATCCTGGTCGACGACGGGCTGGCCACCGGCTCCACCATGCGGGCGGCGGTGGCCGCCGCCCACCGGCTCGGGCCGGCCCGGGTGGTGGTGGCGGTGCCGACCGCGCCGTCGTCCACCTGCGAGCGGCTGCGGGCCGAGGCCGGCGAGGTCGTCTGCGTCACCACCCCGCGGCCGTTCAGCGCCGTCGGCAACTCCTACCGTTCCTTCCCGCAGACCTCCGACGAGGAGGTCCGCACGCTGCTGGCCAGGGCCGCGCAGGCCCTGGGCGGCACCGACCCGACGAGGGAGTGATCGTGCACCGCACAGACGTCGCCCGACTGTTCGACACTACCGGGCCGTTCGTCTCCGTCTACCTGGACACCGCCGGCGACGTGGAGCAGGCGGCCGGCCGGGTGGCCCTGCGCTGGAAGAACCTGCGCGGCGAGCTGCTGGGCGCCGGCGCGCCGGAGAAGACCGTGGCCGCCATCGACCCGCTGGTCGAGGGCGCCCAGGCCGCCGGCGGCACCCTGGTGGTGGTCGCCGCGGCCGACGGGGTCCTGTACGAGGGCAGCTTCCCGGACCCGCCGGCCAGGGACGCGGTCGTCCGCCAGGGCCCGCTGCCCTACGTGCTGCCGCTGCTGGCCTGGCGGCAGCGGCTGGTCCCCTACGTCGCGGTGCTGACCGACCGGACCGGGGCCGACATCGCCGCCCGCATGGCCGGCGGCCCGGAGCGCGCCGAGCACGTCGAGGGCCGCACCCCGCCGCACATCCACAAGCCGAACGCCGGCGGCTGGTCCCAGCCCCGCTACCAGCGCCGCTCCGAGCTGCTGTGGGAGTCCAACGCCGGCGAGGTCGCCGAGGCGCTGACCGGCATCGTCGACCAGACGCGGCCGCGCTTCGTGGCCGCGGCCGGCGACGTCCGCGCGCTGCAGCTGCTGCGCGACCACGCCCCCAAGCGGGTCGTGGAGCTGCTGGAGGTGGTCGGCGGCGAGTACCCGTCGATGGCGGCGGTGGACGAGCGGGCGGCCAAGCTGGTGGCCGCGACCGTCGAGCGGGACACGGCGGCCGTGCTGGCCCGCTTCGCCGGCGAGCGCGGCCAGGGCGGCCGGGCCGCCGAGGGCGCCGCCGCCACCGTGGAGGCGCTGGCCCGCGGCCAGGTCGAGACGCTGCTGGTCACCGACGACCCCGACGACCGGCGCACCGCCTGGTTCGGCGGGGCGCCCAACCAGCTCGGCCTGGACGCCGAGGCGGTGCGGGCGATGGGCGAGGGCGCCCCGGCCCAGGCCGGGCTCGGCGAGGTGGCCGTGCGCGCCGCCCTCGGCACCGGCGCCTCGGTCCGCGTCCTCGACCGCGGCCAGCCGGGCGCCCCCGGCGAGGGCCTCGGCGCCATCCTCCGGTTCGCGGGCTAGGCCTCCGCCAGGGGCTCGCCCTGGCGGAGCAGGTCGCCGGCGGGTTCGGCGTAGGCGACCCCGGCCAGCCGCTCGCCGTCGAAGGTGAGGCTGGTCACGCTGGCGAGCGCGCAGCGCCGCTGCCCCGGCCAGCGGTTCAGCCGGCGGCCCTCGTAGGCCAGCCGGGCGACCCAGATGGGCGCCTGGTGGGAGACGAGCACGACCTGGCCGCCGGCGAACTCCTCGCGGGCCGAGGCGACCGCGGCGTGGACCCGCTCGACCAGGTCGACGCTGCGCTCCCCCCAGGACGGCGTGCGGACGTCACGCAGCCCCCACCACAGCCCCGGGTGCCGCAGGATGTACCAGGCGAGGCTGCCGGCGATCCCCTCGAAGACGTTGCTCGCCTCGATCAGGCGCAGGTCGGTGCGGACCGGGAGGCCGTGGCCGGCGGCGACCGGCGCGGCCGTCTCCTGCGCCCGCTCCAGCGGGCTGGCGAGCACCGCGACCAGCGGCACGGGCGCGAAGAACGTGGCCAGCCGCTCGGCCTGGGCGCGCCCGCGGGCCGACAGGCTGAAGCCGGGCAGGCGGCCGTACAGGACCCTGCCGGGGTTCTCCACCTGCCCGTGGCGCACCAGGTGGACGACGGTCTCGGGCACGGGCGGATCGTAGCAGCGGAACGGTAAGGGCCCCCTGCCGGGGGCCCTCGCGCTCGTCGGCGTGTGCGCGCTGGTCAGTTCTTGAAGGCGTCCGGGGAGTAGTTCCACGGTTGCCCGCGGTCGATCTGGAAGCGGTGTCCGACCTCGGGGTCGCGGTCGATGCCGATGACCTGCTGGCACTTCGGGCACTTCCAGCGCTCGAACCCGTAGGCAGAGCTCTCGAGCTCCATGCGGGACCCGCACTTGTCGCACACCTCACGCTGGAGCTGGGCGGTGGTGCCGGTATCGCCTGGGATGTCGGTGCCCATGTCATCGTCTCCTTGCTCACCCCGGTCGGTGCCGGAACGCACCACCAGCATGGCCCAACTCACGCGATCTTGCATCACCCAGCCGCCGGTTTCCGCATACCGATCTCGTATCGTGTTGTGGGTAGGTTGCCGTAGCCGTGTTCCTAACCAACACTACCTGCAGGCTCTGCCGGTTGAGTTCCCAGCAGCGGCGGGCGCGTAACCACCAGTTCCATGGTCTCCGTTGTAGCACGCAGGCGTGACGGTGCGTGGCGAGGCCGACCGAACGCGACCTAGGATGCGCCCATGACCGAGGAGGTACGGCCGGCCCGCGTCGTGCTGACGGGCGGCCCGCTGCGGGTCGACGAGGTGGTGGCCGTCGCCCGCGACCGGGTCCCGGTCGAGCTCGGCGAGGAGGGGCGCAAGCGGATGGCCGGCGCCCGCGAGGTGGTGGAGCGGGCGGTCGCCTCCGGCCGGCGGGTCTACGGCGTCTCCACCGGCTTCGGCCTGCTCGCCAACACCGCGGTCGCCCCCGCCGACCTGGAGGAGCTGCAACGCCGCATCGTGCTGTCCCACGCCACCGGCACCGGCGACCCGCTGGACGAGGAGGTGGTGCGGGCCATGCAGCTGCTGCGGGCCCGCACCCTCACCCAGGGCCACTCCGGGGTGCGCCCGCTGCTGGTCGAGGCGCTGGTCGCGCTGCTCGGCGCCGGGGTCACCCCGGTGATCCCCGAGCACGGCTCGGTGGGCGCCTCCGGCGACCTGGCCCAGCTCGCCCACCTGGCGCTGCCGCTGCTCGGCGAGGGCGAGGTGGCGGTCGACGGGCGGCGGCTGCCGGCCGCCGAGGGGCTGCGGCTGGCCGGCCTGGAACCGCTGCGGCTGTCATTCAAGGAGGGCCTGTCGCTGGTCAACGGCACCGAGGGCATGCTCGCCCTCGCCTGCCTGGCGGTGGCCGACGCCGAGGCGCTGGCCGCCATGGCCGACGTCGCCTGCGCCCTGTCGGTCGAGGGCCTGCTCGGCACCGACACCCCCTTCCAGGCCCGCCTGCACGAGCTGCGGCCCCACCCGGGCCAGGCGGCCAGCGCCGCCAACCTGCGGGCGCTGCTGGCCGGCTCGCCCATCCTCGCCAGCCACCGCCACTCCACCCACGCCATCCAGGACGCCTACTCGCTGCGCTGCGCCCCGCAGGTCCACGGCGCCTGCCGCGACGTGCTCGCCTTCGCCCGCCAGGTGGTCGAGCGGGAGCTCGGCGCGGTCACCGACAACCCGGTGGTGTTCGCCGACAGCGACGAGGTCGTCTCGGTCGGCAACTTCCACGGCGAGCCGCTCGCCTTCGTGCTCGACTTCCTGGCCATCGCCATGACCGAGCTGGCCGACATCTCCGAGCGCCGCGTCGACCGCCTGCTCGACCCGGCGCTCAACCACGACCTGCCGCCGTTCCTGGCCCGCGACCCCGGGCTCAACTCGGGCCTGATGCTCACCCAGTACACCGCGGCCGCGCTGGTGTCGGACTGCAAGGTGCTCGCCCACCCGGCCTCGGTCGACTCGATCCCGACCTCCGGCAATCAGGAGGACCACGTCTCGATGGGCTGGTCGGCCGGGCTGAAGCTGCGGCGGGTGCTCGCACTGGTCCGCGGCACCCTGGCGATCGAGGCGCTCTGCGCCGCCCAGGCGGTCGACCTGCGGGCGCCGCTGCGGCCGGGCGCGCCGGTGGCCGCCGTGCTCGACCGGCTCCGCCGCGAGGTGCCCCCGCTGGACGCCGACCGCTACCTCGCCCCCGACATGGCCGCGGTCGAGCGCCTGGTCGCCGACGGCTCCCTGGTCGCCGCCGCCGAGTCGGCGGTCGGCAGGCTCCGCTAGGCCGAACGGAGGGAACTGCCATGGAAGGTGCCCGCACGGTCCGCGCACCGCGCGGCTCGCGGCTCTCCTGCCGCGGCTGGCAGCAGGAGGCCGCGCTCCGCATGCTCTGCAACAACCTCGACCCGGAGGTCGCCGAGCGTCCCGACGACCTGGTCGTCTACGGCGGGACCGGCAGGGCGGCCCGCGACTGGGCCGCCTTCGACCGGATCGTGGCCACCCTGCGCCGGTTGCGGGACGACGAGACCCTGCTGGTCCAGTCCGGCAAGCCGGTCGGGGTGTTCCGCACCCACTCGTTCGCGCCGCGGGTGCTGCTGGCCAACTCGCTGCTGGTGCCCGAGTGGGCCACCTGGGAGCAGTTCCGCGAGCTGGAGGCGGCCGGGCTGACCATGTACGGGCAGATGACCGCCGGCTCCTGGATCTACATCGGCACCCAGGGGATCCTGCAGGGCACCTTCGAGACCTTCGCGGCGCTGGCGGTCGCCAACGGCTGGCCGAGCCTGCGCGGCAAGGTGGTGCTCACCTCCGGGCTCGGCGGCATGGGCGGCGCCCAGCCGCTGGCGGTCACCATGAACGAGGGCGTGGCCCTGTGCGTCGAGGTCGACCCCGAGCGGATCGCGCGCCGCCTGTCAACCGGCTACCTGGACGAGCGGGCCGACGACCTGGCCGACGCCACCGCCCGCGCGGCGGCGGCCGCCGCCGAGGGCAGGGCCGTCTCCATCGGCCTGCTCGGCAACGCCGCCGACCTGCTGCCTGAGCTGCTCGCCGCCGGCTTCCGGCCCGACGTGGTCACCGACCAGACCTCCGCGCACGACCCGCTCGGCGGCTACGTGCCGAGCGGCGTCGACGCCGCCGGCGCCCCCGCCGCGCGCCGCGACGACCCGGCCGGCTACGTCAAGCAGGCCCGCGAGTCGATCGCCCGCCACTGCGAGGCGATGGTCGGCTTCCAGCGCGCCGGCGCCGAGGTGTTCGACTACGGCAACAACCTGCGCGGGGAGGCACGCGCGGCCGGCTTCGCCGACGCCTTCGCCTACCCGGGCTTCGTGCCCGCCTACATCCGCCCGCTGTTCTGCGAGGGCAAGGGGCCGTTCCGCTGGGCCGCCCTGTCCGGCAACCCGGCCGACATCGCCCGCACCGACCGGGCCGTGACCGAGCTGTTCGGCGACGACGAGCACCTGGTGCGCTGGCTGCGGATGGCCGCCGAGCGGGTCCACTTCCAGGGCCTGCCGGCCCGCATCTGCTGGCTCGGCTACGGCGAGCGCCAGCAGGCCGGGCTGGCCTTCAACGAGCTGGTCGCCGGCGGCGAGCTGGAGGCGCCGATCGTGATCGGCCGCGACCACCTGGACGCCGGCTCGGTCGCCTCCCCCTACCGGGAGACCGAGGCCATGGCCGACGGCTCCGACGCGATCGCCGACTGGCCGATCCTGAACGCGCTGCTCAACACCGCCTCGGGCGCCTCGTGGGTGAGCGTCCACCACGGCGGCGGGGTCGGCATCGGCCGCTCCATCCACGCCGGCGTGGTGGTGGTCGCCGACGGCACCGAGGAGGGGGCGCGGCGGCTGGAGCTGGTCCTCACCAACGACCCCGGCACCGGCGTCATGCGCCACGCCGACGCCGGCTACGACCAGGCCCTGGCGGTCGCCCGCCGGCGCGGCCTCGACCTGCCGAGCGCCCCGGAGCATCGGGGGCCCGGGTGAACGCGGTCGACTTCCTGCTGACCGGCGCCGGGCAGCTGGTCACCGCCGACCCGACACTCGGCGAGGGGCCGCTCGGGCTGGTCGAGCGGGGCGCGGTGGCGGCCGCCGGCGGCACCGTGGTGTACGCCGGCCCGGAGGCGGGCCTTCCCGACCTGCCGCTGGCCGCCGGCGCGCGGCGGCTGGACGCCGGCGGGCGGGCGGTGCTGCCCGGCCTGGTCGACGCGCACACCCACTTGGTGTTCGCCGGCGACCGGGCCGACGAGTTCGCCGCGCGCCTGCGCGGCACCGGCTACGAGCAGGCGCTGCGGGCCGGGGGCGGCATCAACCGCACCGTGCGGGACACCCGGGCGGCCAGCGACGCCGAGCTGCTGGCGGCCACCACCGCCAGGCTGGCCGCTGCCGCCGGCCACGGCACCACCACCTGCGAGGCCAAGTCCGGCTACGGGCTCACCGTCGACGACGAGCGCCGCTCGCTGGAGGCGCTGGCCGGCGCCGCCGAGCGCGTCGGGATCGAGGTGGTGCCGACCTTCCTCGGCGCCCACCTGGTCCCCGCCGAGTACGCCGAGGACCGCGCGGCCTACCTGGACCTGCTGGAGCGGGAGATGCTGCCGGTGTGCGCGCCGCTCGCCGAGTTCGTCGACGCCTTCTGCGACCGCGGGGCGCTCACCGTGGAGGAATCCCGCCGGGTGCTGACCGCCGGCCGCCGCCACGGCCTGCGGCCGAAGCTGCACGCCAACGAGCTGGGCGCCACCGGCGGCGCCGCCCTGGCCGCCGAGCTCGGCTGCGCCTCAGCCGACCACCTGCTGTTCCTGGACGAGGCGGAGGCCAAGGCGCTGGCCGCCGCCGGCACGGTGGCGGTGCTGCTGCCGGGCACCAGCTTCCTGCTCGGCACCGGGCGCGCCGCCCCCGTCCAGCTGCTGCGGGACGCGGGCGTGACCATCGCGCTCGGCAGCGACTGCAACCCGGGCACCTTCTACTGCGAGTCGATGCAGCTGGTCGTGCAGCTCGCCTGCGTCCACGGCGGCCTCACCCCCGAGGAGGCGGTGCTGGCCGCCACCGCAGGCGCCGCCAGGGCGGTCGGGCGGGCCCGCGCCGGCCGGCTCGCCCCCGGCGGCGCCTGCGACCTGGTCGTGCTGTCCGGCCGCAGCTACCTGGACCTCGCCTACCACCTCGGCGTGAACCTCGCCGCCCTGGTCGTCAAGGCCGGCCGGGTGGTCGCCGGGCCGGAGGCGGGGGAGGCCGGTCCCGCATGAGGGAGGCCGACCGGCTGGTCGAGTGCGTGCCGAACCTGTCCGAGGGGCGCCGGCCCGAGGTGGTCGACCAGCTCGTCGCCGCCTTCGCCGGGGTGGCCGGGGTGCTGCTGCTGGACCGCTCCTCCGACCCCGACCACAACCGCTCGGTCGTGACCCTCGCCGGGCCCGGGCCGGCGCTGGTCGACGCGGCCGTGGCCGGCGCCGGCGCCTGCGCGCGCCTGATCGACCTGCGCGCGCACCACGGCGTGCACCCGCGCATGGGCGCGCTGGACGTGCTCCCGTTCGTCCCCCTGGGCCGGGACACCCGCCTGGACGGCGCCGCCGAGCCGGCGCTGGACTGCGCCGCGCTGGCGCGCCTGGCCGGCCGGCGCGTCGCCGCCGAGACCGGGGTGCCGGTGTACCTGTACGGGGCGGCCGCGGCCCGGCCGGAGCGGGCCGCCCTGCCGGCGGTCCGCCGCCGCTTCGAGGCGCTCCGGCATGGCGCCGCGACCGGACACGCGCCCGACCTCGGCGGCCCGGCGCCGCACCCGACGGCCGGGGCGGTGGCGGTCGGCGCGCGGCCGCCGCTGGTCGCCTACAACGTCGACCTGGCCGGCGGCGACCTCGACCTGGCCAGGCGGATCGCCGCCGCGGTGCGGGAGCGGGACGGCGGCCTGCCCGCGGTGCGGGCGATGGGCGTGCCGCTGGCCGGCCGCGGCCTGGTCCAGGTGTCGATGAACCTGCTCGACTACAAGGTGACGCCGCCCGCCGCGGCCTTCGCGGCCGTCGCCGGGCTGGCCGCCCGGGCCGGCGCCCGCGTGGTCCGCTCCGAGATCGTCGGCCTGGTACCGGCCGCCGCCCTCGACGGCACCGACCCGGCCGACCTGGCGCTGGACGGCTTCACCGGCGACCAGGTCCTGGAGGTCCGCGTCGCCGCCGCGCTGCAGACGAACACGGAGGTGGTGCCCTGATGAGTGCCCGGCTCGGCGAGCATCCGTGGCTGGCCGCCTACGCCGCGCCAACGGTGGTCCCCGGCGGGGGGAGCGCCGCCGCGCTGGCTGGCGCGCTCGGCTGCGCCCTGCTCGCGATGGTGGCCCGGATCGGCTCCCGCAAGGCCGACCTGGACGGCGCCGAGCGGCTGGAGGCGCTCGCCGACGGGGCCGAGCGGCTGCGGCTGCGCCTGGTCGAGCAGGAGCGCGCCGACGCCGGCGCCTACGAGCGGATGGTGGCCAGCGTGCGGGCGGCGCGGGCGACCGCCGGCGACCCGGGCGCGTCGCGGGCGGCCGAGGCCGCCCGGGTCGACGCCACCGACGTGCCGCTGGCAACCGCCGAGCTGGCCGCCGAGGGGCTGCAGCTCGCCGCCGCCGTCGCCGGCAGCGGGCTGCACCGCACCGCCAGCGACCAGCTGGTCGCCGCCCACCTGCTGCGCGCCGGGCTGGAGGGCGGGCTCGCCACCGTCCGGTTCAACCTGCACGGCATGCCCGAAGGGACCGCGAAGCAGGACCTGGCCGCCCGTGCCGGCCAGCTGGAGGCCGCCCGGCGGGACGCCGGGGAGCTGGTCGAGCGGATCGGCGGAAGCTTCCCCTGACGCCGGTTTTCCCTTCCGGCGCCCGAGGGCGGATACTCCCGGACCGTGACCAGCGATCTGCACGGACCGGACGCGGGCGGCCGCACCGTCCTCGACCCGGCGACGTGGCCACCGCCCGGGCCGGGCGACCCGGGCTACGGCATGGTGCGGCCCCGCTCCTACTGGTTCGGGCTGGTGGTGATGGCCGCCGGCCTGACCGTCACGATGGTGACCCTGGCGGTCCGCGTCACCTCGATCGTGCAGACGGTGCTGCTGGCCGTCCCGCTCGGCCTGGTCGGCCTCGGCCTGGAGCGGGTCGGGCGCGGGGTCGGCCGCGGCTCGCTGCGGGCCGTCGGCGCCGTGCTGCTGCTGCTGGCCGTGGTCGGCCCGGTGGTACTGTCGCTGTCCTCGCCGACCGCCGGGGTGGTCGCCGCGCGCAACGCCGCGGTGCCCGCGGGCGCGGCGCAGGCGACCCTGCGCGCCAGCCTCGGCGGTGGGCAGCTCCGCGTCGACCCGGACGCGACCGGCCTGTACCAGGCGGAGCTGCGCGGCCCGGGCGAGCCCAGCGCCGTGGTCGCCACCAGCGGCAAGGTCGCCGTGGTCGACCTGCGCTCCCCGGCCCAGCACGGGCTGCTGGCCCGCAACCGCGGCAACGACTGGGCGGTGCGGCTGTCCACCGGGCTGCCCTGGCGGGTGGAGGTCGACGCCGGCGCGATCACCGCCGACCTGGACCTGCAACGGCTGGACGTCCGCGGGGTCCAGGTGGAGGCCGGCGTGTCCCGGCTGGCGCTGCGGCTCGGCGAGCCGGCCGCGCAGGTCCCCGTGGACGTGCAGGTCTCCGCCGGCCTGCTCGACCTGTACCTGCCGCGGGCGGCGGCCTTCGAGGTGCGGGTGGACGGCCTGGCGCTGAACAACTTCGGCGGGCAGGGCCTGGCCCACCAGGGCAACGCCTGGGTGGCGGCCGGCTCCGGCAAGCCCGGCCGCTACCTGATCCGGGTGCGCCTGGTCGGCGGCCGGGTCCGGGTGCACCGCCTCTAGGCGCCGTCGAGGAACGGGACGACCGCGGCGGAGAGCGCTGGCATGACGTTGATGTCGTAGTGGGTCACGCCCGGCAGGACCGCCAGGCGGTGGTGGGTCATCCCGGAGCGGTCCCAGTTGGCGTCGCGCTGGCCGCCGCCGAGCAGGCCGAAGAACTCCACCGCGTGCGACGGCGGCAGCCCGTCGGCGTCGCCGATCACCAGCATGACCGGCATCGGCAGGCCGGGGATGTCCGCCGACCAGTCGTAGTCGACCTTCAGGAGCTCGGTGAGCTGCCGCACCAGCACCGGCCAGTCCTCCACCCGCGGCGCGACCTTCCGGTAGCCCTCGTACATCGGCGTCTGCATCAGGGGCTCGGCGGTCTCCGGGCCCATCGAATCCATGCCGACGGTCATCTCCGGGTACCAGCCCCGCCGCCTGCACGGGGTCGACACCAGCACCAGGCGCTCGACGACGTCCGGGTGCTGGATCGCGGTCCGCAGCGCGACGCCTCCGCCGAGCGAGAAGCCCATCAGCGCGGCGCGCTCCAGCCCCAGGCTCGGGACCAGGGCCGCGATGTCGTCGGCCATCGTCTCGAAGCGAATCGGCCGGTCGGCGGCCGGCGAGCGCCCGTGCGACTGCAGGTCGACCCCGATGACCCGGCGCCCGGCGGCCAGCAGCTCCAGGTTGGGTCCGAACATGTCGAGCGACCCGAAGCCACCGTGCAGCAGGATCAGCGGTTCGCCCTCGCCGCTGACCTGGTAGCCGAGCTCGATCCCGTTGACCTTGGCAACGCCGGACTTGTCCGCGGATGTCGTCACGTCGAACCTCGCTGTGGTGGCCTGCGTTGGGCGGGGTGGCGAGCCTACCACCGGCCCCAGACGCCGACGCGCCGGTAGCCGGCGAGCATCGCCAGGCCGATGGCGACCTGGGCGACGCCGATCAGTCCCTGGTACACGACGTACCAGGCCGGCAGGTCCGTGGCCAGCACGCCGGCGAGCTGCAGGGCGGCCACCGGCACGCGCAGCGCGCCCGCCAGGAAGGCGACCAGGACCAGCCAGAAGGTCCAGTGCCAGCGTCGCAGCACGCCGACGGCGAGCAGCAGCAGGAGCGCGGTCAGCCCGGCCAGGAAGGCGACCTCGGCCAGCCGGTGGCCGGGCGGCAGCCGCAGGGCCCGGTCGTAGGTGTCCGGCGCGAGCACGCGGATCAGCGCCACGCTGGCCAGCGCCACGGCCACGAAGCCGAGCACCAGCGCCTGGGTCCGGTTGACGATCGGAAGTAACACCTCGTTCGCGCGCGACGGTTCTCTACTCGACCGGGGAGACAGGGTACCCGGCGCGCGGACGAGGAGGTCCCGATGAGAGCTCGCTGGCTGCTCGTTCCCCTGACGCTGCTGCTCGCGGTCGCGACCGGCGGCGTGGCGTCGGGCAGCGCCAACGTCCGGGTCACCGGCGACGCCGCCGCTTCCAGCTACCTGCGCTACGACGGGTCCAGCGACGCCACCACCTCGGCGTGCAGCACCGGCAGGCGCTCGCAGAACGAGCCGACGGTGGCGGTCGACCCCCACAACCCCCAGGTGGTGGTCGCCGGCGCCAACGACTACTGCGCCCAGATCGTCAACGGCGACGTGTGGGCCGGCTACTACCGCTCCACCGACGGCGGGTCCAGCTGGCGGGACAGTCTGGTGCCCGGCTACCCGGCCGACGCCTCGGCGGCCGGGACGGCGTCCCCGACGCATGGCACCTGCGGCGCGGCCGGCGACCCGTCCCAGGCCTTCGACAACGATGGGCGCCTGTTCTACGCGTTCATCTGCTTCAACCGCGCCAAGCCGGTCAACGGCGGGGTGTTCGTGGCGCGCTACACCGGCGACGGCGGCGCCTACGACCGGACCGTGCTGGTCAAGCGCGGCACCCCCTCCGGGCAGTTCCTCACCGGACTGTTCCAGGACAAGATCAACCTGACCGTCGACCAGACCAGCGGGCCGCACGCCGGCAACGTCTACGTGGCCTGGTCGCAGTACAACAGCTTCGCCCCCACCAACGCGGTGCTGTTCTCCCGCTCCACCGACCACGGCCTGACCTTCTCCAGGCCGGTCCGGGTCACGCCGGTGGCGCTCGGCACCGCCTCCTTCGCCGACCTGGCGGTGGGGCCCGACGGCGCGGTGTACCTGGCGTTCCTGACCTACCCGTCCTCGTCCAACCCGAGCAGCGACGTGTGGCTGTCGAAGTCCACCGACGGCGGCGTTTCGTTCGGCCCGGCGGCGCACGTGGCCTCGATCGTGCTGTTCGACTCCACCCAGTTCAGCGGCAACGGCGCGACCGACTGCGGCGACGGGCCGTTCGCCTGCCCGACCGGGCTGACGTTCTCCCGGTTCACCAGCGCGCCGGCGGTCGCCGCCGACGCCACCGGCGTGCACGTGGTCTGGAACGGGGAGCTTGCCAGCGGCCAGTCCAAGGTGTTCGTGCGCAACTCGCCCGACGGGACCGCCTGGCCGAGCCCTGCCACGACCCTCGACACGGTGGCCGCGGGCCACCAGTGGACCCCCGACGTCGCCTCCAGCGGCGGCGTGCTCAGCGTGGTCTTCTACGACTCCCGGTCCGACCCCGCGTACGCCCCCGGCCTCCCGCCCGGCGACACCGCCGGCGGGCAGAACTCCGGCGACGTGGTCCAGACGCTCGTGGCCAGGTCCGCCGACGGCGGCACCAGCTGGGCCGAGACGCAGCTGACCACGGCGGGCAGCAACTTCGGCTGGGAGACCCACGGCTCCCGCCGCGACGGCTTCTGGGGCGACTACATCTACATATCGGCGGCCGGCGGCACCGTGATGGCGGCCTGGACCGACTCCCGCGACCTGGTGCCCGGCTCCGACCCGCGCGAGGTCGGCGCCGACGACGACCAGGACGGCTTCGACGTCTACCAGCCGTGCACCTACGTGCCCAACGACATCAACGCCGCCGCCTACTCGTCGCCAGCGATCGACGACCCGTGCCTGTCGCAAGGAGGGCTGGACCAGAACATCTACGCGGCCGGCGTGTGAGCCCACACCCGGCCCCCCCAAACACGGAGGTCGACGATGCGCCGCGGAATTCTTGGCCTGCTCCTCGCGGCGGCCCTACTCACGGTCGTCGGGGCCGGCAGTGCCGCCGCCGAACCGGCCAACGACCACACCCTCGCGCTCACGCTGACGTGTGACAACGGCCGGACGGTCGACGCCGTCTTCGAGCTGTCCAGCGCCGACGCCTTCCACCTGGTCGGTATCCAGAGCAACTACCTGTGGAAGTCGCTGTCGTTCCTCGACGCGGCGAGCGGCCAGACGGTCACCATCACCCGCGGCGTCCAGGGCGGCGGTCACGACCTGGTGACCTGCGCCTACACCGGCCCGGTGAGCGGCAACCAGTACACCGTCGAAGGGTTCTTCACCCCGGCAGGCTGAGCGGCGGCGCGGGAGCGACGCGCATGACCAAGCTCCAGCTCGGCCCGATCGGCGTGTCGGTGCTCCCCGCGGACGGGGACGACTTCCGGAATGCCACCGCCGAGCTGGCGGACCTGGGCTATGCGACGATCTGGGTGGCCGGCGGAGCGCTCCAGCGGCTGCAGCAGCTCGCCGACGTGGTGGATGCCACCCGGACCGTCCAGGTCGGCAGCGGCATCATCTCGGTCGACCGGTTCGACCGTGCCGCGGTGGCCGCCGCGTACGCCGAGATCGAGGCGAGGCATCCGGGTCGGTTCCTGGTCGGCCTTGGCGGCGCCCACGGGCCCAGGCCACTGCGGACCCTGGCCGGTTACCTGGATGCGCTCGACAGCGTGCCCCCAAGGGTCCCGGCAGCCAGCCGCGTGCTGGCGGCGCTGGGGCCCCGCATGCTCGAGCTCGCCCGTGACCGCGCGGCCGGCGCCTACTCGTTCCTGGTCACGCCCGGCTACACCGCGCAGGCGCGTGCCCTGCTGGGCGAGCACGTCGCCCTGGTCGTCGGACAGTTCGCCGCCGTGGAGCCGGATCCGCGGCGCGCGCGGGAGCTGGCACGCGGGCGGCTCCGCTTCTTGAGCACGGCCGGCGGCTACGCGGCGAACCTGCGCCGCATGGGCTTCTCCGAAGACGAGATCGCCCAGCTCGCCGATCGGCTCATCGACGGCGTGGTGGCCTGGGGTGATCTGGACGCGATCGCCGAGCGGGTCGGGCAGCACCTGGCCGCCGGGGCCGATCAGGTCGCGCTCAGCGTGCTGAGCGCCGGCCCTCCCGGTTCCCTCCCGACCCGGCAGTGGCGGCAGCTGGCACAGGCCCTCGTCGCTTAGAGCGGCACCGCGGCGGTGTAGATGTCCAGCTGGTGCAGGGCCCCGTCCGGGTTGGTGCCGGTGCTGTTGGAGTTGTCCGACCAGGCCGGATGGGCGACCCCGCCCTGGAACGACAGCCCCGTGTAGTCCCCGTAGTCGATCCCGTTGCCGGAGTCGTGCGAGTTGGACGTTCCCGCGCTGATCTGGAAGTTGGCGGTGAAGCTCGCCCCTCCGTCGCTGCTGAAGGCGCCCCACAGCTGCGCGTCGTCGTTCACGACCCCATCGGTGTCGCCCGCTCCGCCGGCCCCCAGGTCGTTGCGGGCGTCGTACCAGATCGTGGCGAGGTCGCCGGTCGTGGGATCCAGGGAGATCTTGGGCAGGAACTGGCTGTTGGTCGTGTGGTCGTCGTTCACCCGCAGCGCCGGGCTCCACGTGACCCCGTCGTCGTCGGAGTGCCGCACGTAGACGTCGGTGTCGTCGCTCTCGTTGGGATGCTCGGCCGTGTAGATCATGTGGACGCGGCCGGCGTGCGCGCCGCCGGTGCGGTCCCAGGCCAGACCGACCTCCGCATCGACCGAACGGTCCGGCTGCGGCGGGATGAAGTCGAACCCGCCGACGTGCGTCTGGGTCACGAAGACGCGGTCCCCGAACGCGGCCGGGCCGAGCCCGTCGGGATCGACGTTCACGAAGACCTTGCCCCCGCCCTGGCCGGACTCGGTCAGGTTGCAGGCCTGCATCACCTGCCCGGAGGGGCCGATCGCCACGTCCCCGTAGGTGCAGTTGTTGGTCCCGGGGACCACCTCCACCGGGATGAAGGCGCCGACCGCACCCAGGCCGTGGACCGGCGCGCCGGTGGCCACCATCGGCCCGCCCGCGTTGAACACCACCCACACCGCGTTGCTCGCCGCGGTGATGGTGGGCTGGTCGACGAAGCGGAACAGGCCGCGGTTGTCGCCCTTCGACTTCTTGGCGGGCAGGTCGGCCTTGGAGATGTTGGCGATCACCCTGAAGGTCGAGCCGCCGTCGGTGCTGAGCGCGACCGGGACCACGTCCTCCACCTGGTACAGGTAGGTCATGAACAGGTTCCCGTAGCGGTCGAAGGACAGGCTCGGGTCGCAGCAGGTGTCGCCGAGCGGGTCGCCGGCGCCCAGGCCGACCAGCCTCCTGGTCCAGGTCCTGCCCCCGTCCCGGCTCACGGCGAGGAACATCCCGGCCGACAGCCCGGCCTCCGCGTGGCCGACGTTGGTGAAGGTCACGATGTTGTCGGGGTCGGTCGGGTTGACCGCGATCGCCTCTTCGGACTCGTTGAGGTGCCGCTGGCTGACATCGACGTTGGCCGGAGGGCCGACCTGCGCGACCGCCGGCGTCACCGCCATCGCGGCCGTCAGCGCGGCGAGAACCACGATCGGGAACCAGCGTCGGTGCATCTCGACCCTCCTTGCCACCTCGGGCATCCATCCTATGAACCGGCAGCCGGGTCGCGATGGTTACGGTCGGCGTTGACCAGGATCGCGACGGCGATGATCCTGGGCCCATGGCCGAGTGGATCTACTTCCTGCACCCGCCGCGGGACAACTTCGCGGCCACCATGACCGACGAGGAGCGGACGGCGTTCGCGGCGCACGCCCAGTGGCTCGCGCGCCTGCTGGCCGACGGCGTGCTGGTCCTGGCCGGCCCCACCCTCGGCCCGGTCAACACCGGCATCGGGATCTTCGAGGCGCCCGACGAGGAGACCGCCCGAGCCATCGTCGCCGACGACCCGGTGGCCCGCGGCGGCTTCGCGCGCGCCGAGCTGCGGCCCTACCAGCTTGGCTTCCTGCGCGGCCGCGACTGACCAAGCGCCTCGTCCAGGCGGCGCCGGAACGAGGTCGAGGAGGTCACCGCGGCGCCGAGCTGCTGGACCCGCTCCACCAGCCGCCGGTCGGAGGT
This sequence comes from Actinomycetes bacterium, assembly GCA_035640005.1. GTDB lineage: Bacteria > Actinomycetota > CALGFH01 > CALGFH01 > CALGFH01 > DASQWY01. The sequence continues at coordinate 6,460 of DASQWY010000506.1, read as the reverse complement.
CACCACCCTGAAGGACTCCGGGGCCTGGTCCTGCGCCACCATCCGGACGATCTCGTGGTCGGCGGCGTCCCGCCCGCGCCGGGACGCGAACGCCACCACGGCCGCGCCGTGCGCGCCGGCGGCGAGGTCGGCAGGCTGGCGGTCGAACACCACCGTGACGTCCTCGCCGGTGGCGGCGGCGTACCGGTCCAGCTCCTCGACCAGCCGCCGCACCGCCCGGTCCGGATCGTTCCACCACCGGTCCGGCCGGGAGCCGATCAGGTTCATGCCGTCGATCAGCCAGCGAGCGCCCGGTCGCTCCCCCGCGTGGCTCACGAGGCCCCAGTCCCTTCCGGTTCGCGCGCTGCCTTCCCTTCCGCACCACGGTACTGCCTGGCTGGTGCTGACGACCCGGGCCTGGCAGCCTGGCCCGAGACCGAATAGATGGAGGGAACCGTCATGGCGAACGACACGCACGGCTACGCCCCGGTGAACGGCCTGGAGATGTACTACGAGGTCCACGGGACCGGTCGGCCGCTGGTCCTGCTCCACGGGAACCTGTCGACCATCGAGGTCGACTTCGGCCGGATCCTGCCGGCCCTGGCCAAGACCCGGCAGGTCATCGCGGTCGAGCAGCAGGCGCACGGGCACACCGCCGACATCGACCGGCCCCTGCGGGTCCAGCACTGGGCCGACGACACCGCCGCCCTGCTGCGCCACCTCGGCGTCGAGCGCGCCGACTTCCTGGGCTACAGCATGGGCTCGGCGGTCGCCTTCCAGCTCGCCGTCGACCAGCCCGAGCTGGTGGGCAAGCTGGTGCTGTGCTCGTTCTCCTACCGCCGGGACGGCGTCCACCCCGGCCTGCTCGACGGAATCCAGCAGCTGCAGCCCGAGCACCTGGCGGGGACGCCGTTCGCCGAGAGCTACGCGCGGGTGGCGCCCCGGCCGTTGGACTGGCCGGTGCTGATCGACAAGATCAAGGAGATGGACGGCTCGGTCTCCGAGTGGTCGGCGGAGACCCTCACGGCCCTCGGCAATCCGACCATGCTGGTGATCGGCGACTCCGACATCGTCCGCCCGGAGCATGCCGTGGAGACGTTCCGGCTGCTCGGCGGCGGGGTGGCTGGCGACGTCGCCGGCCTGCCCAGCGCCCGGCTGGCCATCCTGCCCGGCACCACCCACATCACGCTGGTGCACCGCGGGGAGTGGCTGGCCTCGATGGTGGAGGAGTTCCTCGACGCCCCCGCGAGCCGCCCATGAGCACGACGCCGAGGCTGCGGCTGGGCGACACCGAGGTGGCCCGCATCGGGCTCGGGACCAACCGGCTGAATAGCAAGCCCGAGCACGTCGCGTTCGTGAAGCAGGCGGTCGCCGCGGGCGTGGACCTCATCGACACCGCCCACACCTACACCGGAGGGGGGAGCGAAGCGGCGATCGCCGCCGCCCTCTCGCCCATCCCCGAGGGCCTGGTGGTGGCGACCAAGGGCGGGTTCGCCCCCGGCCACGGGCGCCCGGAGGTGCTCCGGTCGCAGATCGAGGAGAGCCTCCGCCGGCTGCGGACCGACAGCATCCCGCTCTACTACCTGCACCGGGTCGACCCGCGGACGCCGCTGGAGGAGAGCCTCGGCGCCATCAGGGAGTACCGGGACAGCGGCAAGATCCGGCACGTCGGCCTCTCCCAGGTCGGCATCCAGCAGATCGAGCGCGCCCGCCAGCTGGTCCCGGTCGCCGCGGTCCAGAACCACTACAACCTCTCCGAGCGCAGGTACGAGGACGTCGTGGACCACTGCGCCCGCGAAGGCATCGTGTTCGTCCCGTACTTCCCCCTCCACGGCGGCGGCCGCGCGCTGGCCGAGATCGCCGGGCGGCGCGGCGCCACGCCGGCGCAGGTCGCGCTGGCGTGGCTGCTCAGGCGCTCCCCGGCGATGCTGCCGATCCCGGGCACCCGCTCGCTGGAGCACCTGAAGGAGAACCTGGCGGCGCTGGAGATCGAGCTGAGCGAGGCCGAGTTCCAGGCCCTGCGGTAGCCCTGGTGATGGCTCACGAGGCCCCCGGTTCCCTCTGGTTCGCGCTCTGCCTTCCCCTTACAGAGCGAGAGCCGTCGCGTCCCGGGGGCCTCGTGTCGCCAGCACGATGGCATCGGCGCCGGGGTGGCGTCAACGCGCCCGACGGCCAGCCTGTGGACAACCCGGCCCGAGCTGTTGACGGCACGCTGGCCGCCTGTGGACAACCGGGCGGCGGCCTGGGGACGGCCCTGGGACCGGAAAAATTCCTCCCCGGCCCCGACCTGCTCCATGCCCGGTTCCTACCTGTGGACAGCCAAAAAGTTCCCGGGCCGCCTGTCGTGGCGCCGTGCCATACTCGCCGGCACCGTGCCGAACCCTCCCACACGCGACAACAGACCACCCGTGCGGGTGGTCCGCAGCCCCCGCCGGCGCAAGACGGTGACCGCCTACCGCCAGGGGGGCGAGGTGGTCGTACTGCTGCCGGCGCGCATGAGCCGGCGGGAGGAGGCGCACTGGGTCCAGGCGATGCTCGAACGGCTTGAGCGGCGCGAGCGGGGGCGGGCCGCCCCCGGCGACGAGGAGCTGGCGCGCCGCGCGCGGCTGCTGGCCCGGCGCTGGCTCGACAGCGCGGTCGAGGCGCGCTCGGTGCGCTGGGTCGGCAACATGCGCAGCCGCTACGGCTCCTGCACGCCGACCGACGGCACCATCCGGCTGTCGGATCGGCTGGCCGGCTGGCCGCCGTGGGTGCGCGACTACGTGCTGGTCCACGAGCTGGCCCACCTGGCCGTCCCCGACCACTCGCCGGCGTTCTGGCGGCTGGTCGGCCGCTACCCGCTGGCCGAGCGAGCCCGCGGCTTCCTGATCGCCAAGGGCATGCAGGAGGACGAGGACTAGTGCCTCTTCAGGCAACGTTGGCCCTGTTGGGCAACGCTACCTGATCCTCGCCAGGCGCCAGATCGGTCTCGGCGTGTGGCGAGCGACACCCGGCCGCGGCTGCGACCGGGAGGCCCGAGGCTAGGCAAGACCGTCGCCGCCGTTGGTCGTGCAGGTGGCGGCGTCGGTCACGCCGTGCCGGCACCACACCGGCACGACGGTGCTCGACGAGCACCGGCAGGGCCGGGCTCGTGGGTCCGCCGCCAGCCTTGGCGGCGATGTTGCGGGCACCGACCAGATCCCGATGCCCCTGGAAGCCACAGTACGGGCAGCTGAACCGGCGGCCACTCGGCTTGGGAACCCGCCTCTGGCACGCGGGGCAGGTGGAGGAGCTGCCACGCTCGTCCACCAGCCGCACCACGATCCCCGCCAGTTCGGCCTTGTCGCGTAGCGCCTGCACCAGGTGGGTGCGGCACCACTGCCGCAACCGCAGGTTCTGCACCCGACCAACGTCCCGACTCGTGATCCCCTTGGGGTCACCCACCAGCAGGGTGCCGACCCGCCGCTTGGTTAGGAACTCGATCACCTTCTTGGCGGCCTGGTGGTGGGCCTGGTGAACGCGGCGGCGGTGGCGCGCCTCGGCAGCCCGCACGCGGGCGCGGTGCCGCCGCCACCGTCGCGACCCCCGCTGCCCCGGCCTGGGCGCGCGCGGTGCGGCCTTCGCGTGGCGTTCTTGCTGGTCGTGCAGGTGCAGGAAGCTCTCGGCGCGGATCGCCCGGCCCGATACCAGCAGTCCGGCGTCCTCACAGGCCACCGCGTAGGGGTGGATGATGCCCAGGTCGATCCCGGCGACCCTGCCCGGGTCCAGGTCGTTGGCTTCCACCGGGACGGCGGCGGTGACCGCCAGCCACAACCGCCCGCCCTCGGCCAGCAGCGTGACCGCCCGGACCTGCTCGGCCGGGTAGGGGATCGGCCGGGCGAGCCGTAGCCACAGCCCTGGCCGCCCTCGGGCGACCGACAAGCGCACGCGGCGGCCGTCCAACTGAGAGGTGTTGCTGTAGAACCGCACCGGCACAAGGGAACGCTTGCGCCGTGGGAAGCCTGCGTGCTCGCCGCCTTGGCGGCGCTTGGCTGCCTGGTGCCAGGCGTCGCTGTAGCGTCGCAGCACCGACCGCGCCCCTGTGACCGACAGCTCTCCGAACGGTCCCGCGCTGGTGAGCTGCCGGCACAGCGCCTGGTAGTTGACCAGCGGCGGCTGCCCCTGCTGGTGGCGTTGCCGGCTTGTGTCCAGCAGCCACGCCCACACGTCCCCGGCCGAACGCAGCAGCCCGTAGCAGCGGGAGCTCTGCTGGCGGGTGGTGCGCAGGCGGATGGTGGCGGTGCGGTGCACCAGCCGCGGGGCACGGGTGGGTTTGGTCATGCCGAACTGATGTTCGGCTCTGGATCGCTTGCCGGTCAAGCAGGCTTCGGGACTTGTGGACAGTCCTCGCCGCGCGCGTCAGTTCAGGTCATGGGCGAGCCGCCCCTCGGCGGCCCGATGGGTTGACGGAAAAGGGGCGAACCTTGGCGGCCGGCACTAGCGCTCAGGCGGGCGGACGCGGCTCCTCGCCGTCCCCGCCGGGCTCGTCCGGTCCGGGCTCGCCGCCCTCGCCCTCCAGCAGCGCGCGGAGGCCCTCGTCGAGGTCGACCTCCTCGCCGCCGACCAGGCCGACCCGCTCCAGCCAGCGGCCGGGCACGGCCAGCTCCTCGGCGGCCGGCAGGAAGTCGGGGTGCGCCCACACCCGGTCCAGCCCGTCGATGTCGGTGGCGGCCAGCACCTCGCGGCAGAACGCCTCGCCGTGGCCGCCGCCGGCGCGCTCCGGGTCGGCGCGGAGCAGGGCGGCCAGCAGCTGCTGGGGACCTTCCGGGTCGGCCAGCCGCCGCCCGACCGCCGCCTCGATCCCGGCCAGCGCGGGCAGCCGGCCCTGCAGCGCCCGCCCGCTGATCGCCACCTGGTAGCCGGCCACCAGGGCGAGCAGCACCTCCAGGCGGGCGATGGCCGCCTGCAGGGCGGCGCTCGGCGGGCCGAGCAGCCCCTCGCCGCCCTCCAGCAGCTCCTGCAGCCGCTCCGGCTGGGCCATGTCGAGGGACTGCAGGCGGTCCATCAGGCCGGAGGCGTCCGGCTCGGTCTGCCGGGCGATCTCGCCGACCAGCCCGTGCAGGTGGTCGCGCAGCCAGGGCACCCCCGAGAACAGCCGCTCGGCGACCACCGCCTGGCAGGCCAGCCAGATGCGCAGCTGGTCGCCTGGCAGGGCGGTGGCGTCCTCGAACGCCTGCACGTTCTCGGGGACCACCAGCACCCGGCCCGCCTCGGCGGGCGGCATCGCCAGCTCCGCCTCGGTGAGCACGCCGCGGGCGAGCTGGCCGACCAGGGTGCCGGTCTGCAGGCCGGTGAGCAGCCCGCCGACCCGGCCGAGCACCTCGCCGCCTCCGGGCATGTCGCCGCCGGCGAGCGGCCCGAGCGCCTCGGCCATGCGGCGGGCGCCCGGCTCGACCAGCGGGGCGAACCCGGGCAGCACCGCCTCCGCCCAGTCCGGCGGGCTGACCGGCCGGGCGGTCACCGTCCGGCCGGGTCCCGGCAGGCTGGTCGCCGGCTCCACCCACAGCTCGGCCAGGCGCAGCCGGTCGTCCCAGGCCCTGCCCTCGCCGGGACCCGGCGCCGCGCCCGGGGCCGGGAGCCCGGGCAGCCCGCCGAGGGCGTCCGCCCCCGCCGCCGTCGCCACCGCCACCTGCCTGGCCAGCTCCCAGTTAACCGGCCCGCCGCCGGTGGCCATCAGCCGGGCGAACTCCCGGAACAGGGGGATGCGGCCGAAGAAGTCGGCGCCGCCCTCTCCACCAAGCTCGCTCATGGCTTCTCATCGTACCCGCGCCGCGGCGCGTGCCCGGCCGCCTGGCCGGGTACACCACCATCCCGGCATGCCGCCGGCGGCCGCTTCGATTAGCCTGGAGCCGTTCGCAGGGCAACCCGGACACCCTGGAGGTCGAGTGGGACGGACCATCGCCCTGGTGGGCGCGCTGCACCCCGCGGCTCGGGGCCTGGCCCTGGCCTGCGAGGACGACCCCGCGGTCGAGCGGGTGCTCGGGCTCTCCCGGCACGAGCCGCCGCTGCTCGGCCCGAAGTTCGAGTTCGTCCCGGCCGGCCCCGGCGACGAGCGCTTCGCGCCGGCCGTGGAGCAGGCCGACACGGTGGTGCTGTTCCCACTGGTCGACGCGAGCGACCGCAACGAGGAGGGCCGCCGCGCGCGGGTGCTGGACGGCACCCGGCTGGCCTGCGAGGCGGCCGCCCGGGCCGAGAGGCTGGTGCTGTGGTCCAGCGGGGTGGTCTACGGCGCCCACGCCGACAACCCGCTGCCCCTGGAGGAGAGCGCCCCGGTCCGCCCGAACCCGGAGTTCCCGGCCGCCGGCGTGCTGGCCGAGACCGAGCGGGTGGTGCTGGACGCGCGCGGCGGCGACGGGCGCGGCGCGACCGTGCTGCGCGGCGCCGGCGTGTGGTCGCCGACCTGGGGCACGTTCCTGGCCAGGGGCCTGCTCGGCCCGGCGATGATCGGCGTGCGCGGCTACGA